>JAIBBY010000003.1 GCA_019694455.1 Pirellulales bacterium | reverse complement strand
GGTCGATTGCTTGCGCTACTACGCCGGCTTTGCCGACAAGATTCACGGCCAGACCATCCCGGTCCGCGGCAATTACTTCACGTACACGCGCCGCGAGCCGGTCGGAGTCGCCGGACAAATCATTCCGTGGAACTTTCCCATGCTCATGGCCGCCTGGAAGTGGGGGCCCGCCCTCGCCGCCGGCTGCGCCGTCGTCATGAAACCGGCAGAGCAGACACCGCTCACCTGCCTGCGCATGGCCCGCCTGGCCCAGAAGGCCGGCATCCCCGATGGCGTCATCAACGTCGTGCCCGGCTACGGCCCCACGGCCGGCGCCGCGCTCGTCAAGCATCCGGGCGTCGACAAGATCGCCTTCACGGGCGAATACCGCACGGCCCAAATCATCATGCGCGATGCCAGCCAAACGCTCAAACGGCTCACCTTTGAACTCGGTGGCAAGAGCCCCAACATCGTCTTCGCCGACGCCGATCTCGACGCCGCGGCGCTGGGCGCTCACTTCGGCCTCTACTTCAACCAAGGTCAATGCTGCTGCGCGGGCAGTCGCCTGTTTGTCGAAGACAAGGTCTACGACAAGCTGGTCGACAAGCTCACGGCGATGAACGAGGCTCGCCGGCTTGGCGACCCGCTCGACCCCGCCACCGAGCAAGGTCCGCAGGTCGACGCCGATCAGTTCAACAAGATCATGCACTACATCGAACTGGGCAAGCAGGAAGGCGCGCAGTGCCTGACCGGCGGCGACCGCTGGGGGGACCGCGGCTTTTACATTCAGCCCACGCTCTTCGCCGACGTGCAAGACAACATGTCGATCGCCAAGGACGAAATCTTTGGCCCGGTGCTGTCGGTGCTGCGGTTCAAGAGCATCGACGAGATTGTCGAGCGCGCCAACAACACCAGTTATGGACTGGCGGCCGCGGTCTGGACCCGCGACATCTCCAAGGCGCATCGACTGGCTGGCGCGATCCGCGCCGGAACCGTGTGGGTTAATTGCTACGACGTCTTCGATGCCGCCGCGCCGTTTGGCGGTTTCAAGATGTCGGGCATGGGGCGCGAACTGGGCGAAAAAGGCCTCGACGCCTACACCGAGACAAAAACCGTCACCGTCAGCCTGGCGTGAGGTTCGGTTCGAACAGTACTTGAGAACCACTGCCAGTGCGACTGTTGACGTGTATCGTCACATAAACAAAAGCGGCTCGGCTTCCGCGAGGCAGAAGCCGAGCCGTTTCGTTTTTCGCAAGCCGATGCCTGACGCCTAGGCGCGGCGACGACGCCAGTAGGTCAGCGCGACGAAGGCGCCTCCCACGGATGCCAACACCAGTGTGCCCGGCTCCGGGATCACGCGGGTCGCCACGATCTGCCCGGTGAGGGTCAAGCTGCCAATCGGCGTGTTGTTCGACTCCACCGGATTGTCGGAGAAGATCGGGATAATCACGGTTTCGATGTTGCCGTTGGTGGTCAAGCTGGCTGGCAGGTTGGTCAGGTTAAGCTGCGAGCCGGTCAGGTCGCCGCTTCCCAGGTTCGAGCGGTAGCCGCCAACGCCGTCGCCATTGCCATCCTCGATAAAGCCGATATCGAGGGTGGACGGCACCACGCCGTTTTGCACCGTGCCGCCGACAAAGTCGAGTTGAATGTTGTAGAGCGCTGCTTGGATGAAGGTGCTCGCGTTGAATCCATATACGTCAGTGCCTGTGTTGCCAGACACGGGATTAAATGGACCCAGCGGATGGATCGCGCCGACGATCGTATTTCCGCCGCTGAAGGTGAGCGTGCCACCGGTGAGATCGCCCGAGAGCGCGCCGCTGTAACTGGCGACAAGCGATCCGGGCTGTTGCTCGGTGAGCGGATAGGTGATTAGCGAGCCGCCGAGCACCAGGCTGCTTTGGCTGGCGTCGATGGTGTAAGAGACCGCGGCGGCGTGCGCGCTGCTGGCCACAAGCGCCAAAGTGGCGCCAAGAGACAAGGCAAATTTTCCGAACGTCATCACTAGCACTCCTCAATGTGGGAAGGTTATTTCAGATCGAATAGGGGCCCCGTCGTCGCAAAACGCGATTGTTCCAACAAACAACGCCAACCGACGAGTGAGAGCCAAGCTAGCGCGAGATCCGCATGCCGACGTGTTTCGCCAGCAAGCCGCGCATCGCGGGAACTGCAGCCATGTCGGTGAGCGTAGAGAATCGCGACCAGAACTTGGACGCGTCGCTCAAACCAACTGCATTAGCGTTCCTCGATAGGTCAATGAACAAAACCGCCGCTAGCGCCCAGTGGGCCGCGAATCAATCGGGTTTGTTCCTTCTGCAAGAAGATCGTTGAGAGAGTTACGCGCTGGCAGAGAAAACTTCGCCGCCGGCTATAACTACTTCGCAGGCTAAGAACTGGCCATTTCGAAGTCAAGGAAATTCATTCAATTTTCCCGATCGGTCGCCCCCGCTGCCGGAGGGGTTTCGGTCGCTACCCGCGGAACTTCAGCGCCGCGAAGGTGGCGCCGGCCGCCACCACCCCTACCAAGATGCCGATCGGCACGCATTGAAAAAAAGTTGGCGATGGCGTCTTGAGCAGCATCTGCGCGAACACCGCGATCATAAAGCCGAAGTTGAACGCGATCAGCGAGAATTTACGCTGCTCCGACTTCTGCTCCGCCGACGTTTTGGTTGACTTGGGTTTGGCTGGTTTGGCCGCCTGTCCATCCTTGGCTGTGCCTGCCGCACCCGCCTGCGCCGGCGTCGGCTTGGGGCCCGCCTTCAATTCCGCCGCGGCCGCCTCTTTGGAGTAGAAGCGGTTGATGGCCATATTCACGCTTTGCACGGTGCATAGCACCGGCCGCACCGGCATGCCAATCCGCAGTCGCAACTCGTCTTCGATCTCTGGTTTCAAGGGATGCGGCGAGGCCATCAGCACCTGGCCATCGTCCACCATCACTGGCACGCACGAGTGTTGGCGGGCCATAATCACCGGGACCTGCGGCACCAGATCGACGTCGACTCCCGTTTCCGCCAGATCGACATATGGCAGTCCCAGGCTCTCGGCGTAGATCTGCATCACGATCTCGGGCTTCGACATCTTTTGCTGCACCAGCGCGTCGTGAATGTCGATTCCCACCGCGTCGGCAAAGCTACGCGCCTTGGCCAACTGCTCCTGGTCGATCACCTTGCGCAAGAGCAACAACTCTTCGATCGTCCTCCGCTTGCCGGGCTGCGCCTGAATGCGTCCTAGCGTGGCGTCGTACTCCGCCTTGCGTTTGGCGTCGGTCAGGCAGAGCATGGCCTTGGCCAGCTCATTCAATAGCTCTTGCGATTGCGCGGCGAATTCGCCGGAAGAGAACTTGCGCACATGCGCGTTCAATTGCCGGTAGTGGCTGCGGATGCGCACCGGATCGTCCTCAAACTTCTTTTCCTTGGTGTTGAGTTTGAGAAGCTGGTAGTAGTTGAGCGGGCGCTTGGTCTCTTCGATCTTGAGCCAATCGCGATAGACATCGAGTTGAGCGGGCATAAGCGGCTTTGCATTCCAGCGGAAGGACGAAACGGCCTGACGCGACGTCGCCGACAATGCGACAGGCTACTCCACTTTGTAGTCGCTCGCCAAGCGGGTGAAGTCATCGATTTGCTGATCGTTCAGGCCGCCACGGCGTTCGATCTCGATGGTGGCCTCTTGGCCTCCGGTCTTGTCCCTAGCTCGCACCAGCACCCGCCCCGCCTGATCGAACGAATAGGTCACCTCAATCGGCGACTTGGCCGGCAGGTTCGGCGGCAGATTCGTCACGCGGCAAGTGCCAATCAGCGTGCAAGCGGCCGGATCGGGCGCGTCCCCCTCGGTCACCTTTACGCTCACTCGCGACTGGTTGGGCTCATTGGTGTAAAAGGTTTGCGACTTTTCGGCCGGCAGCCGCGAGTTGTGCGGGATCATCACGTGGTTGATGTATTTGCCGCTGCGCGGATGCTTGGCCACCACGCCTAGCCCGTGCGAGTTGACGTCCTCCTGCTTGATGGTGGCCAGGTGCTTGCGCACGGTTTCGGCCATCGTGGTTTCGTCGCCGCGATACTTGGCCTCGAGCACCGCCGCATGAATGGCCGCCCCTTGCGCCACCGATGTGTGCGGCGAAATCCCGCGAAACGGCTCCTTGCCCGTCGCCGCCAGAATTCGCTGCGACACGGCGGGCATCAAGGTCGATCCGCCGACGAGCACGATGGAGTCGAGAAATTCCGGGGCCGTGTTCGCTCGATCCAGCACCAGTTCCAGCGTGTCGATGGTGCGTTGCAGCAGATCGGCGGTGAGCTGTTCAAATTTGTCGCGGGTGATCGTCACGGTGTTCGACTTGCCCGCGTGCCGGCAGGGGATGCTGGCCTGCGACTCGGTCGTGAGCGCGATTTTGGCGGTGTCGCAATCGTTGCGCAGCATTTGCACGGTGGCCCGCGATTCGCGTGGGTCGACGCCGTGCCGGCTCTTGAACTCCTCGGCCACATAATCGAGCAGACGGTCGTTCCAGTCGACGCCGCCCAGCCGCACGTCGCCATCGGTGCCGAGCACCTGAAAATGCGTCGGGGTGTAGCGGACTAGCGTCACATCGAAGGTGCCGCCCCCCAGGTCGTACACCATGGCCAGCTTTGGCGCATCGCCTTGTTTTCCGCCCACTCCCAGCTCGCCTTGATGCCAGGCGTAAGTGAGCGTGGCGGCGGTCGGCTCATTGATGATGTCCACCACGTTCAGCCCGGCGATCCGTCCGGCGTCTTGCGTCGCCTTGCGGCGCGCATCGTTGAAGTAATACGGCACGGTGATCACCGCGTTGGCGACGGGGCCAATTTGCGCCTCGGCGTCCTGCTTCAGCTTCTTCAAGATCAAAGACGAGAGAAACTCCGGCGTAATCTCGTGCCCGTCGAAGGTGCGCTTGTATTCCACATGCCCCATCTCGCGTTTGATTCGCTCCACCACATGATCGGGGTCCTCCATGGCGGCGCGGGTGCGGCTGGGGCCGACAATCACATGCCCTGATTCAGCCAACAGAATCAGGCTAGGGATTTCGATTTCGCCATCGTCGTTGGCCAGCGGAATGGGGTTTCCCTCCTCATTCAAATGCGCGATGCAAGAGAAGGTCGTGCCGAGATCAATGCCAACGGTGTGGCCCGGAAGAAATTCCATACGTGAGCTCTAGATCGCTAATCGAGGGGGTGGCTACGGCAGTCGACCACCGGCGTGTCGCGCCCGTGGCGCGGCCCAGGCAGCCGAATAAGGCGACTGTAACAGTCGCGCGGCCCCTTTACCACCAATCGAGCCAATGCGTCGATCGTCACGCAGGCGGCGCGGACTCCGGCGCGTTGTGCTGGCGCCACGAGATTGCCAGATGTCGGGTCACGATTGAAGCCCGATTTCTCCCTGATTAGACTGGCACTTCACAAGTCCAAACAGCGGATATGCCGACGCTCGTCGGCGCTCCCGTGACCGCTCCCACGACGTGGATCGGTCGTCACCCAACGATTGGGTAGGGCATGATCGCAACGCTTCATCGCGCCTCGCAAACTTTCATCTCCCTCGTTGCCTGCCTGTGCCGCCTGCTTGGCTGCCGCAGTTCGCTCTGCGCACGCAATTCGCGTTTCCGCCACCTGGCCGCAGCGGCTTTGCCGCTGCTTTCCAGCTTGCCTGGCGCGCCGGTCAACGTGTATCTCGATTTCGATGGTCATCGGCAACCGTCGTGGGGAGTGTACTCCAACATCGTGTCGCCTCCTTACGATCGCGACGACAAGCTCGCCGAACTGACCGACGAAGAAGCGACCGATGTCCGCGAAGTTTGGGCCCGCGTGGCCGAGGATTTCGCTCCGTTTCACGTCAATGTCACCACGGTCGATCCCCGGGACTACTCCAATGGTCGCGGCGTGCATGTGGTGATTGGCGGCCACTACAACGATTGGTACCGCACCCGTGTCGGCGGAGTGTCGTTCGCCGGCTCATTCATCAACAGCATGCCCAACGTGGTTTACGTGTTTGCCAAGGCGCTGGGCAACGGCGCGCCGCGCTATGTGGCCGATCTTGTCTCGCATGAAGTGGGCCATACCTTTGGCCTGGAAGAGCAAAGCGTGTATGGCGAGCGCGGCCGCCGCGTGCGCGACTACAACTCGGGCGACTCCAAGCTCTGGGGCCCCTTGATGGGCAATAGCCTCTCTGCCGCGCGTTCGATCTGGTTTTGCGGCGCCAGCACCTCGCCGTCGCAAATTCAAGACGATGTGGCGATCATCGCTCGCGACGAAAATGGCTTTGGGCTTCGTCCCGACGATCACTCCGACCACACGGCAGGGGCCCTGCGCGTCAGCGAACGGTTTGCCACCCCCGGCGTGATTTCCACGCTGCGCGACATCGATTGCGTTCGCTTCCACACCGATGGCGGCAAGGTCGAGTTGCAAGTCGATGTGGCCGAGACGGGGCCCAATCTCGATGCTCGGCTGGAGTTGACCACGGCCGCTGGCCGGCTGGTGGCCTACGACGATCCGGCCGATAAGCTGGGCGCGAGCCTCTCTGTTGAGCTTGCCGCCGGCGAGTACTGCGTGCTGGTCCGCAGTCACGGCTCGTATGGCGACCTGGGGCAATACACCTTAAGCGGCGCCATTGAAGAGCGCGGCACGGTGCTGGCGCGGGCCAGCCTCAAGCGCAACACGCCCAGTGCTCGGCGCGATGCCGAAGCGGACTCGCCAAGCGACGAACCCCTGGCCAAAGCTCACCCCACCGGCGCCGAGCGCGAGTCGGGGGCCGCGCCACAGCCAGCGGCCGGTCCCGTTGGCCGTTAGCTAGCGCGGCGCCTCACGCGCCAGTCTGGCTCGCGGTTCGGCCGCCAGTTCGCTGCGTGCTTGGGCGCGCATGCCGACTTCGGCCGCCAATTGCGAAAATCGCTCGCGCACGGCCGGGTCGAGTTCGCGCAGATTCGACGCCAATCGCTGGATGCCCATCTGGTTCACTTCCGCTGTGCGCGACAGCGCTTCGATGAAGCTCGCGGTGACTAGAAAATTGTAGTCGGCCACTCGGCAGACCAGCGGTTGAAAGGTCTTGGCCAGAAAGTCGAGCCCCACATTGTCCAGATGCACGAAGGAGTCGAGTTGTGTCGTCACCTTGTCGTGCCCGTCGCTGCTCTTGGCGTAGCTCGATCGCACCAGCAGCACGCAGGTGCCGGTGATTGGCTGCGTGAACAGCGGACCGTCGTACGAGCCACGGGCAAAGATCAAATATGTGTCGCCGCCCCGATATAGAAATTCCACCTCCCCTTTGGTGCCGTCGCCGTCGTCGGCGCGGTAGGTGTTGGGCCCGGTCGATTGCAGAACCACGTTCTCGATTTCCATCAACTGCCAAATGTTGGCCAGAATCTCGGGATGATTGAGCACAAAGTGGTGCAACTCGGCGTCGCACTGCACCACCGCGCTCGGCATGCGCCGATAGACGCTCGTCTTGCGCAGCACGCTGTGCACCTTTTCCCGTTGCTCGGGGCTTAGCTGATCGAGCGGCATCGCCGCGATCGCCTCTTTGCGATAGGCCGTGCCGCTCGAGCCACGATCTGTCTCGGCGGCGTTGCCACCGGCGCAAAGCCCAATCGCCAACAGCCCCCAGACGGCGATCGAGCGGCGCAAACAACGCGGCATTTTGGGCCAACCCACCATGTATCCCCCCCGGGAAAAAGGCATCGCGCGTGTCGCCGGCGCATCCAGGCGCACAGACGTCTGGCAAGCTGTTCCGGCTGCGGCGACGCTACTGATAATTCGGCTGACAACGGCCAAGCGCCGCACAAAATTCCTGCACGCGCCGCGGCGCAGTTTGGCCATTTCGCCTCAGTTACCGTCAATTGATCTTGTGACCGCTTGCCGACCCGAAGAAAATTGCCCCCCTTGCCCGGTCATCGACGCCGCACTCGCACGGCGCGACGCGGGGCGCGCGAGACAGACCTAATGATGAGCCGCCTCATACTGGTGTTCACGCTGACGCTGCTGATGGTCGCGGCCGTCTGCGGCTGGTGGCTCATCGCGCTGCCGCGCGCGTCGCGGCCCAGCGAGGCGCCACGAGTCGATGTCGCCGCGTTGCTGGCTGAAAAAGGCGCCAGCGCGCCGCGCGTCGACCCGCCAGACCAGGTGCTGGCGCGGTTGCCGGCCGTGGCGCTCGATCGGCCGCGGCGCGACCCGGCCGAGTCGGCGGAACGACCTTCGCGCGAGCCCAAGCTACTGCCGGCGATCGAGGCGCCCCTGCCACTGGCGCCGGAGTCAACGGCGTCACCGTCAACAGTGTCACGGTCGCCGGCGCTCGATTCGAAGGCGGGCGTCCCCAATCGTCCCGCCACGCTCACGGAGCCCCCCGCGCCGGCGCGCGAGCCGGCGCCGGCAGACGACGATCTGTTGGCTTGGATGCGCCTGTTGGCCGACCCGCGCCGCGCCAAGGACGCAGTCGCCCACCTGCGCGCAAGTGGCTTTAATGCGTCGCACATCGAATTGGCGCGGCGGTTCACCAGTGACGAGCCGGCCGTGCGCATGGCGGCGATCCGCTCGCTCACCAAGATTCGGGGCGTGACTCCGGCCGATTGGCTCATCTGGGCCAGCCGCGATCCGGAACCCGAAGTTCGCCGGTTGGCGGCCACGCTGATGATCACCAGCTCCGACCCGCGTTTGCAGGCCGCTGTCGAGACGATGGCGCTGCAAGACCCCGACGCCGAACTGCGCGAGCTGGCCCGCGACGGCATCGACCGCCTGCGAGGCCGCAATTAGGGCGATTCGCAAAAACCGCTCGCGTTGGGCGGCGCGGCGATTACGCTGGTAGGGATGCAAGACACCCGCCCCGTTTGCCGATTTGGACTGTTGCATTTTCTGCTGGCCGTGGCCGCGTTCAGCGCCGCCGGCGGGTTGTTTCGCGTCAGCCAGCAGATGCAACTCGCCGCGCCCAATTTCAGCGCGCTAGCGCTGTTCGCCGCCGCAGCCCTCTTTGGCGGGGCGGTGGCCAGCGTCTCGCGCAACTCGCTGCTCGGCGCCGCGCTCTTTCTGTGGGTCTACCTGGTGCTCGTCGTGGTCGCATAGCATTGCGGCTGGGCACACCGCGCGGCTACTTCTTAGCAGCAACTGTCGCGATCAGGCCGACGCAGCCAACTACCGCGACGGAAATTCCGACCACAGTCAGCGCTAATGAGTCATTGATCGTGCGCGTTGCGGACTGAGGCGCCGCTCCGCTGGCAAAGTTTGAAACCTGCGCGCTCATGGAGCGCAAGAGCGAAAGCCCTACCACGCCGATGCCAAGCAGCAAGACAAGGGACCAAATGGTCAGCAATTTCCGTCTCATGTATCCCACTTCGCCTCAGACAACAGCATGCCACACGCGCCGCCAATCCAAGTGAACCGCACAGCGCGTTTCACTCTAATCAAGTCCAAATCCGGGCATGAAGACGCCGATTGCCAAGGCAATGAGTGTGCATGCCAATGGCATCGCAACGGATAACTTCAACCGCCACGCCGGCGAGCGGCTTACGAGAAATGCCCTTAATCCGAAGCAGACGCCATAAATTATGCCGATAAGCACGAGCTCCCAGAGAACGCTCCAGCCCTTGTTGTCGATGCCGGCGAACTGAACTAGCGCCAGATAAGCGAACAATGGCGCGCACGGCGCCACGAATTCCCACCGATGAAAACGGCAGTCCATCCGATTGCGTCCACATGCCAATCCAATGGCAATGATCAGCGCCGCGCACGGCACAAGGTATAGGAGGGACGCCACAGCGATCGTGCCCAAGTCCATTGTTCGATCGTCCTTTCAACCTGCCCGACACCACCAGCGACATTCGCGGTTCACACTAAAAATTGAGTCATATCCCGCTCACGTCCGCGCGGTCACTGCGGCGTACATCGCCTCGGACGATTCTCGACAAAAGCGGCGCTGCAGCTTGCGCATCAAGGGACTGGCGAGACGTGTCGCAAGCTGATTGGGACGCGAGAACGAATAGATTTCGAACCAAACCCGGTTATCGGTCGTGTCCCATTCGACCAGAAATCGCTCTTCGCCCTTCGCTGCATGATCGGGCAAAGTACCGTAGACGAACTCAAACCGATGCAACGGGCCAGCTTCGTCCACTACTTCCAGGATGCGGCACGCATTCAGCGACCAAAGCATGGATACTCGTGCCAGAATCGCGACGACGCCGCCCACTTCAAGCGGGGCGCCGTCCGGAAAAACGCGGAGCCATCCAAGGCGAAATTGCTGCCATTGTTGCAGACAAATCTTCGCGCGGGCAAAGACCTCGGCTCCCGTCCCCAATTCGCTGCGCGTGCGCTGAACCAGAAACCCCGCTGGAGCCGAATGCGCCGTGGCGCCAACTGCTTCATAGCTGAAGCGCTGTCCGGCTTGGCTATCAAGAAACCGCGCGATCGTTCTGTCGTTCGGGCGACGTGCCAGGATCATGGGGTCAATACTCTCGCTTCGCTTGGCGCTGCCGCGGGGCGACGCATGATAACCACCCGCCGCGCCTGCCAATAGGCTAGGGCGCAGGACATTGGTGTCTCTACATGCGCGCTGGCGTTCCAGGCGGGAATCATTGATCAACTGTTCGAAGTCGCGCCGCCGTTTAGTCAGGGCCACCTATTGGGTTATCCTCGCCAAGGACTCGAATCACATCGTCGAGCATGATGATATCCTCACGTGTCTGCACGACGAGAATTCTGGCGGCCGCCTCAGGTCGAGCGACATCGACATCTGGCGATGCGTTCGCATTGCTTGCAGCGAGATGTAATCCCAAACATTGCAAGCCTTCGCAGATGGACTCCCTGACCTCGGCTCCATGCTCGCCCACGCCGGCAGTGAACACCAGCGCATCGATCCCCCCCATCGTGACGGTCAGCGCGCCAATCGCCTGTCGAACGCGTCGCGAGTAGATCGCCAAGGCCAGTCGAGCTCCCTCGTTCCCCTGTCGCGCTGCCGCAAGCACCTGGCGCATATCGCCTGAGACGCCCGAAACGCCGAGAAGTCCCGACGCTCGATTCAGGGCGAATTCCACTTCCGCTGTATTTAATCGCTGATGCTTCTGGACATAGAGCGCGATGCTCGGATCGATTGAGCCGCAGCGGGTAGCCATCATCAGGCCCTCCAGCGGCGTGAAACCCATCGTGGTATCGATGCACCTACCGTGATGCACTGCCGAGGCCGAGCAACCGTGACCGAGGTGGCAAATCACGAGTCGCAATTCAGCGAGTGGCCGGCGAAGCATCTCGGCAGCGCGCCGACTACAGTACGCATGGCTGAGTCCGTGGAAACCATAGCGACGGATGCCCCATTCGCGGGTCCAGCGCTGAGGCACCGGATAAGTGTAGGCCTCGGGCGGCATGGTTGCGTGGAACGCCGTGTCGAAAACGGCGATATGCGGCACATCTGGTAGCTGACCTTCGGCGGCTGTTAGCGTATCGAGACTCGGCGGATTGTGCAGCGGCGCCACGTCATTCAAGGCCCTGATCCGTTCGCGAACCTCAGGCGTGATTCGAACGGACGCTGTAAAGGGGCCACCGTGCACCACGCGATGTCCAACCGCCCATAATGCCGCGCGAGTTGGTAAGGCAATCGGCTCACGACTAGTCAAGTCGACCAGGAATCGCGTCAATGCTTCGGCGTGTCCGCTCGCTGCAAGCTCTGCCGAATCCGATTTTCCCCCTGGCCCGACGTAACGGTATCGGGTAACAGGACCTGCCCAATCGGCGATGCAGTGGGCGATGGTCCTGCCATCCGTCGATTCGGCGAGTGTGGCCTTGAGGCTACTCGAGCCCGCATTGAGCAACAAAATCTTCATCGGTTCTTAATTCATCGTAACCGCTCTGCGCGATTGCTAGGCGTTCTGTTCTTTGGTCGACGCGCGGCGTGACGCCAAAGAAGCGCGGGCTCCCCACTTCCAGTCACGCACTTCCGGCAGGTCGTCGCCATAACGACAGATATATTCCTTGTGTTCAAGCAGCTTCTCGTGAATGGCTTGCTTGAGATAGGCGGCGCTCGAACCGAGTTGCGGCAACCGGTCGATCACGTCCTCAGCCAAATGGAATCGATCCAAGTGGTTCAGCACCGTCATGTCAAACGGAGTCGTTGTTGTCCCCTCTTCCTGGTAGCCACGCACGTGAAAGTTGTTGTGGTTGGCGCGTCGATAGGTAAGTCGATGGATCAGCCAAGGATATCCGTGAAAGGCGAAGATGACGGGCTTGTCCTTGGTGAACAAGGCATCGAAGTTGTAGTCCGACAGTCCGTGCGGATGCTGGCTGGACGGCTGTAGCTTCATGAGATCGACGATGTTGATTACTCGCACCTTCAGCCGCGGCAGGTGCTCTCGAATCAACTCGACCGCTGCCAGTGTTTCCAGAGTCGGCACGTCACCGCAACAAGCCATCACCACGTCCGGCTCGCTTCCCTTGTCGTTGGAGGCCCACTCCCAAATGCTTAGTCCCTCCGAGCAGTGCTTCACCGCCTGATTCATCGTCAACCACTGCGGCGCCGGCTGTTTTCCCGCCACGATCACATTGACGTAATCACGGCTGCGCAAGCAATGATCAGTCACCGATAGCAGGCAGTTGCCATCCGGCGGCAGATACACGCGAATGACCTCGGCTTTCTTGTTGACGACATGGTCGATAAAACCTGGGTCCTGGTGCGAGAAGCCATTGTGGTCCTGCCGCCAGACGTGTGAACTAAGAAAGTAATTGAACGACGCGATTGGGCGCCGCCAGGGTATGTCGTTGCACACCTTAAGCCACTTGGCGTGCTGGTTGAACATGGAGTCGACGATATGCACAAACGCCTCATAGCAGGAAAAGAATCCGTGCCGCCCCGTCAGCAGATAGCCTTCTAACCAACCTTGGCACTGATGTTCGCTCAGCACTTCCATCACTCGGCCATCCGGACTGAGTTTGTCGTCGTCCGGATAGATTTCTGCCATGTAGCAGCGGCTTGTAACTTCCAGCACATCCTGCCAGCGGTTGGAGTTGTTTTCATCAGGGCTGAACAAGCGGAAGTTCCGAGTATCCATGTTTAGCTTCATGACATCGCGCAGATACGCGCCCATGACCCGTGCCGACTCGGCCGTCGTCGCGCCCGGACTCGGCGCTGCAACCGCATAATCGCGGAAGTCGGGCAACTTCAGATCGCGTAAGAGCAGGCCGCCATTGGCATGCGGATTGTTGCTCATCCGACGGTGGCCCACGGGCGCCAAAGCGGCCAATTCGTCCCGGAACCGCCCGCGATCATCGAATAGCTCTTCGGGCTTATAGCTTTTCATCCACTGCTCAAGAATGCGGACATGCTCCGGCTTGTCCATGTCGCCCATCGGCACCTGGTGACTCCGCCAGTGGCCTTCGCACTGCTTGCCGTCGATCTCTCGCGGACACGTCCAGCCTTTGGGCGTGCGAAAGACGATCATCGGCCAGATGGGACGATTGACGACGCGCGCGGCGCGGGCGATCTTCTGGATACCTTTGATCTCGGCAACCGCTTGGTCTAGCGCGCCGGCAAGTTGCTGATGAACGTGGTGGGGATCGTCCCCTTCGACGAAGTATGGCTTGTAGCCCATGCCTTCAAAATACTTCTGCAATTCGCCCTGCGGGATGCGCGCCAGAAAGCACGGGTTGGCGATCTTGTAGCCGTTGAGGTGCAAGATCGGCAGCACGCAGCCGTCGCGAGCCGGGTTGAGAAACTTGTTGCCGTGCCAGCCGGTGGCCAGGGCGCCGGTCTCCGCCTCTCCGTCGCCGACGATGCAAGCCACGATCAGGTCCGGGTTGTCGAATACGGCGCCGAAAGCGTGGCTCAACGCGTATCCGAGCTCGCCGCCCTCATGGATGCTGCCGGGGGTTTCCGGCGCCACGTGACTCGGAATTCCACCGGGAAAGCTGAATTGTTTGAACAGTCTCCGCATGCCCTCGGCGTCCTGAGAAATGTTGGGATAGACCTCACTGTAGACGCCTTCCAGATATGCCTGCGCCACCAGCGACGGCCCGCCGTGGCCTGGGCCGATGATATAGATCATGTTCAAATCGTGACGATTGATGATCCGATTGAGATGCACGTAGAGCATGTTCAGCCCAGGCGTCGTACCCCAGTGGCCCAACAGCCGCGGCTTGATGTGCGCATGCTTGAGCGGCTCGCGGAGAAGCGGATTGTCCAGAAGGTAAATCTGGCCGACTGACAGATAATTGGACGCTCGCCAATAAGCGTCCATCTTCTTCAGCTCCTCGGCGGAAAGGGAATCTCTTGGCCCTGGGCTGGCGATGACATCGTGTTTAGCTTCGATGCTTGAGGGTGACATTCGCAATTCCTTTCAAAGTACGCCGGCGAGCGACGTGCCAGGATCATGGGATCAATCTCTCGCTTCGCTTGGCGCCGCCGCAGCGCGACGCATGATAGCACCCTTGGCGTCTGCCAACAGTCAAGCGCGCAAGCCCTTGGCGACTTGTTTGCCGTTAGAGCCATCCTTGTTCACCCACCCGGGCGCGGCTAAAATCGCGGTCTTTCTTACTCCCCGCAGCACTTAGCCGGAGTCGTCGTCTTGGCCGCAAAGCAAACCATGAAGATCGCCGTGATTGGTGGCGATGGCACCGGTCCCGAGGTTGCCCGCGAAGGGGTCAAAGTCCTCAAAGCGGTGGCCGCTAAAGAGGGCTTTCAGTACGAGCTGAAGGATTTTGATTTCGGCGGCGATCGCTACCTGCGCACGGGCGAAATCTTACCGGCCGGCGCTGTTGACGAGTTGCGCCAGTACGACGCCATTTATCTTGGCGCCATTGGCCATCCCGACGTTGCCCCCGGCATCCTGGAAAAGGGCCTGCTGCTCGAACTGCGCTTTCAGCTCGATCAATACATCAACCTGCGCCCGGTCAAACTGCTGCCCGGCGTCGACACGCCGCTCAAGGACAAGGGACCGGACGACATCGACTTTGTCGTGGTCCGCGAGAACACCGAAGACCTGTACTGCGGCGTCGGCGGCTTCCTCAAGAAGCACACTCCCGACGAAGTGGCCACGCAAACCGCCATCTACACCCGCAAGGGAGTCGAACGCTGCCTGCGCTGGGCCTTTGAATACACCCGCAAGCGCAACAATCCCAAAAAGATGCTCACTCTGGTCGCCAAGACCAACGTGCTCACCTTTGGTCACGACCTGTGGTGGCGTGCGTTTCAAGAAGTCGCCAAGGACTATCCCGACGTCAAGCCCGACTACAACCATGTCGACGCCTGCTGCATGTGGATGGTCAAGAACCCTGAATACTTCGACGTGATCGTCACCACCAACATGTTTGGCGACATCATCACCGACCTGGCGGGCATCCTGCAGGGAGGCATGGGGGTCGCCGCCGGCGGCAACATCAATCCCGAGCAGGGCGGCACCAGCATGTACGAGCCGATGGGGGGCTCGGCGCCCAAGTACACCGGCAAGAACGTCATCAACCCCATCGCCGCAATCAACGCCATGGCCATGCTGCTGGAGCACACCGGCCAACCGAAGGCGGCTGAGCGCGTTTACAAGGCGGTGAACGTGGTTACCGGCTCCAAGATGAAAAGCCAGGCCGCTGGCAAGATGGGGCACAGCACCACCGAGGTGGGCGATCTTGTTGTCGCGAATCTGTAGGGCCAGCGCGCTCAACCGGACTCGCGCTACTTGATCACCACGACTTCGACTTCGCCGGTGCGCCGCAACAGGCTTAGCCCCACATCGTGCGGGTGCCGTTCGAACAACAAATCGAGTTGCACGTCGCCGATCGTGAGATTGCGGATGGTGAGCACCGGGATCGACTCGGGAAGTCGCGGCCGCTGAATGCGCAGTTGCCGCCGCGGCGCGTCGATCGAAATGCCCAGACAAGCCTGCAAGATGAGAAACACCGCGCCGGCGGCCCAGGCCTGCGGCGCGCAGGCCACGGGGTAGAGCGTGGGTCCCTCGCCCGGCCGCTTGGGAAAGCCGCAGAATAGCTCTGGCATGCGTCGCAAATCGACGTAGGAACTGACGTCGAACAAGCCGGAGAGAATTTTGAGCGCCGCCTCCTGCTGGCCATAGAGCGACAGGCCATGCGCGATCAGCGCGTTGTCGTGCGGCCAGACCGATCCGTTGTGGTACGCCATGGGGTTGTAGCGCGACTGCCCCACCGCCACGGTGCGCACGCCCCAGCCAGAGAACATCGACTCGTCGAGCAGCGACTGCGCCAGCCGCGCGGCGCGGTGCGGAAAGGCGATGCCCGTGAACAGCGCGTGCCCGGCGTTGGAAGTTTTGACACGGCAAACCTGCTTGTTGCCATCGATGGCCAAGGCGTAAACGCCGAGATCGTCGAGCCAGTACCGTTCGTCGAAGCGCTCGCGCAGCGTCACGGCGCGCTGCCGCAAGTCGTCGCCGCGCGCCGTCTCGCCCAGCAGTTCGCTCAAGTCGGCGGCCGCCTGCCATGCGGCGTAGACATAGCCTTGCATTTCGCAAAGCGCCACCGGCGGGTTCGCCAATTGCCCATCGGCGTGAAACACCGAATCGACCGAATCCTTCCAACCCTGCGTCACCAGGCCCGTGTCGCTGCGGCGGGCGTAGTCAAAGAGTCCGTCGCCGTCGGAGTCGGCCCAGTCATCGATCCAGTCGAGCGCGCGGCCGATGTTGGGCCAGATCGATTGAATAAAGTCCAGGTCGGCGGTGCGGCGATAGTAAGCGCCGGCCAGCATGACGAACAACGGCGTGGAGTCGACGCTGCCGTAGTAGCGTCCAAATGGTATTTCGCCCAGCGCGGCCATCTCGCCACCACGCGTCTCGTGCAAGATCTTGCCCGGCTCGGCGTCGCGCTCGAGCGCCACTTCGGTGGCTTGGTTCGCCGCCAGATACCCCAGCACGCCATGCGCGAAACAGGGATTAATCCACAGATATTCCATGGCCGTGATGATGCCGTCGCGGCCGAACACGGTGCTGAACCACGGCACGCCAGCATAAGGGTAGGAGCCGTATGGCGTGTCGGTGGCCATCATGTGCAGGTCGGAGGCGGAGCGATTGAGCCAATCGTTGAATAGCTCGTTGCCAGTCACCACCCAAGCGTCAGCCGCGCGGTCCTGGTTGTTGCGCGCCGTGACGTGGGACAGCGCCGCGGCGAATGGGTCGCAGTGCGGCTTGCATCCCAGGTCACACACCACGCACAAGCAATACGTTTGCTCAGCGGCAGGGGCCAATTCCTCAACATAGAGCGCGCGGTTGGGCGCCAGCTCGCGCGGCGCGGGGTCGAAGGCGAGCGTGGTGCGGCGCGTCACGTCGTCAAGACCTCGGTAGCTCATCACCACGGTGTCGTGGTTGGCTTGCGACGTCAGCCGCTCGCCACGTCGTTCGCGCCGCGCGCCGCGCACCTCGAAGATGTCGGCGTAATCGGCCTCGAACGACAGCGCCAAGGCCAGCGTGACCGTGCGCACCGAGTAGTTGCGCACGCGAAACCGGGTATGGCACACCCCGCCCGTCAGGAACGTCGAGCGAAAGATGTGGATGGTGTCGCGCGGCAGCGCCACCTCTCCCTCAGATTCGATATCGGGGTTGGTCAGATCGACCGTGAGCAGCACGTTGTCTTCGCGCACCGTGGAGCTTAAGAGCAACGGCCGCCGGCCGTTCACCAACAGCGACAAGCGACTCAGAAAGCGCGTCCCCTCGTAGAACAGGCCCTCCTCGCCCATCCCCACGGGCTGAATATTGCCGAATTGATCGAAGACCGCGAAGGTGTCGGCGTGCTTCAGAACGCGCGAACCGCCATCACTCCGCGGCGCCGAAGCCAGGATGTAATACTGTTTGTCGACTTCGATCACGTCTTCCATCGTGGACGCGCGCCTCCAACTGCCTGTGGTAGAGGGTGAGGTAATCCGCGGCCATCCGCGCGACGCTAAAACGCCGCTCGAACGCCTTGCGGCATATCGCTCGATCCAACTCGTCGATGCGCTCGGCGGCGGCGACCAGATCGTCCAGATCGTCGCAAATGAAGCCCGATCGGCCGTCTTCGATCACCTCGCTCACCGATCCGCGCCGCAGCGCGACGACCGGCGTGCCACAGGCCATCGATTCCATCATCACCAATCCAAACGGCTCGGGCCAGTCGATCGGGAACAACAGCGCCCGCGCGCTGCCCAAAAACTCCCCCTTGTCGCGCTCGCCAATCTCACCGATGAACTCGACGTGCGGCAACCGAAACAGCGGCTTGATGACCGCCTCGAAGTATTCGCGGTCGGTCCGCTCGATCTTCGCCGCCACCCGCAGTTTTCGCCCCAGCCTTCCGGCGATGTCGATCGCGCGGTCGAGTCCTTTTTCAGGCGACACGCGCCCCAAAAAGGCGAAGTGTTCCCCGGCCGACGCGCGGTAGGGATAGGCGTCGACCGGCATGCCGTGATGCACCGTTCCCTGCCAGTTGAGCCACGGCAACGGCGCGCGCTGCGCGTCGGAGATCGACACCACCGGCATGTCGTCGAATTCTTCATAGAGCGGCGGCAGATCGGCCAAATCCAATCGACCGTGCAAGGTGGTCAAATTGGCTTCGCCGCTGCGCCGTGTCCACGGAAAGTGCAAATAGTCACAATGAAAATGGACGATGTCGAAGTCGTCGATGCGATCGAACACCTTTTCCATCATCAACATGTGATGCACCAGCGGGTCGACGCAGCATCGGTCGAGTCGCAACCCTTGATCGCTGCACGCGATCAATCGCGCCGAGGTGACCGAGTCGCCGCTGGCGAACAATGTGACGTCGTGCCCCAAGCGAACTAGTTCTTCGGTGAGCCAACTCACCACGCGTTCGGTGCCGCCATAAAGTCGGGGCGGCACGCTCTCATAGAGCGGGCTGACTTGCGCGATGCGCATGAAGATCGCCTCCGTGTGACCATCCGGTAGACATGCGCGGGCCGCCGCGCCTGTGGGAGCGTCGATAGCAACTGCAACAATCGTGCCGCTACTCGCCGCGCAGCGCCGGCGCTAGCGGCACGGCCAGCGCCGCCCGGATCGCCAGCACGCTGCTGGCAAGCGCCGAAAGCAGAATGAGCGCCAACATCACGGCGAGCCACCGCCAAGGAAGCGCCGCGCGATCGGCGGCCACATGCGGTCCAACGGCCACGCTGGCCGCAATCAGGCCAATCCCTAGGCCCGCGCACAACAGCGCCATCAGTTCCAGCACGACCAGCCAGCCGATCCGCCGGCGCCGCAAGCCGATTGCCCGCAGCAGGGCCAACTCGCGCCGCCGTTCAATCACGCTGCGCAGTTCGACCACCGCCAGGCCGAGCGTGCCCAGCAACAGACCCAGTCCGCCCAGGCTTTGAAACGTGGAGAGATACGTGTTCTGCACCGCGATGAAATTGGCCAGCCGATCCTGGCTGCGTTCGACATCCATTCCAAAGTCGCCCAGCACGCGCTCCAGCGCCGCCATCGCCCGCACGGCGTTAACCTGCGTGATGTCGATCAAGAAGAACCGGTAGCCGCTCGTTTCGGGAAACGCCCGCAGGAAGTGTCGCTCGCTCGTCAGTAAATCACCTTGCAACATGCTGTTCTTAAGTAGGCCCACCACCTTGCACTCGATCGGTAGGCCACCCGTTTGCGGCAACGCGAAGCGCGCCCCAATGCCAGATAGATGCAGACTGTACTGCGCGGTGGCGGCGTCGATCACTACCGGCAGGATGGCCTCGCCGCCGTCGCCGCTTTGGCCGTAGTCCTTCTGCAAGAGCAGCCATGGATTGGCGCGCTCCGCCTCGCTGGTCGCGGCGCTGGCCGCCCAATCGAAACCGCCGCGCTCGATGAATCGCGCCGGCAACCCCAACACCCTTGGCTGCTCGGCCTGATACAGATTCAAGCAACTCGCGTCGTCGCCATCTTGCACGCGCAGCGCGACGATATCGAGCGGTTTTAGGCCGCTGAAGCGTTCGTCGTCGTTCAGGTTTTCAAAGATCGGCCGATCGCTCTGTGCCGCCAGCACATAGCCCCCCGTGCCGCTGTCGCGTTGTGTGGGGTCTGCCGGCGCCGCCAGCCGAAACGCGCTGATGGCAACGATCAAAAAGCTGGCCGCCGCCACCAGCCCCATCGTGAGCAGGCTGCGGCTCGGGAATCGAGCGCTGTTGCGCGCCGCAAGTTGGGCCACGCCGGTCATCCCGGCCGACAGCACGCCGTGCGCGCGCGGCGCACGCAACCGCTGCGACGCAATGATCAATAGCGCCGCCATGACCAGCGCCCCCGCACCGACAAATCCGCCCGCCTGCGCTTCGGCAGTGAGTCTGGTGGAGAAAATCGATAGCGCGATGGCGCCCGCCAGCGCGGCCGCCGCGCAAATCATTGCCACAGGCGATGCCGCGCGACGTGTCACCGGCGCCTGCGCGTCGCCCGCCAGAAGCTGCCTGGGAGGCAATCGCAAAAACTGGCGCAGCGACCAGAGGATCGCCAGCCCGCAAGCAATCACGCTGCTGGCCAGACCTATGGCCAGGCTCGTGGGCGTGATGTAGAGCCGCACAAACGGCGTGCTCACCGCCGTAACCCACCAGGTGTTCAGCCCCCAGAGCATCAGCGCGGCGTAGGCTACTCCCAGCGCCAGGCCCGCCACGGCGCCGACGGCCGCAATCAGCAGTCCCTCCGCGCTCCACAACCGCCGCACCTGCGCGGCCGTGAGCCCCACTGCGGCCAGCAGTCCCATTTCTGACAACCGCGATTCGATTGTCAGTCGAAACAACAACACCACTAGCGCCAGCGCGGCGAGTATCAGAAAAAAGCTGAAGCCTAAGAACAAGTATTGAAACGATGTCGTTCCGGTCGCCGCCTCGATCCCCAATCGCTTGACCGGGCGAAACGCGAACCCCATTGCGGCGGGATCAATCGCAATCAGCCCGGCCACGTCCTCGACCGTCGCAGCGGCGCTTGGCGGAGGAATTCGCACCGAGGTTACCTCTCCAAACCGGCTCCCCCACAAACGCTGCCCGGTGGCGAGCGCCACAAACGCCTTGGGCGCCCCGCGGTGCTGATCCCAGTAGTCCTCGTCTTGTTTGCGCACGCG
Source organism: Pirellulales bacterium (assembly GCA_019694455.1). Classification (NCBI taxonomy): domain Bacteria; kingdom Pseudomonadati; phylum Planctomycetota; class Planctomycetia; order Pirellulales; species Pirellulales bacterium. Next base: position 162,706 of record JAIBBY010000003.1, on the reverse strand, counting down.
GCTTGCCTCGAACGGGAAGGGGGGATCCCAATCGGCGATCGAAGCCTCGTCGGTGATTCCCTTGACCGTTGGCGTGAAATCGGGATCGTCCGCCGCCCCTACCAGCTTCACGACAGCCGCCAGTCGCAAGGACTCGCTTGTCTCCTCAGTGCGCCCGTGCGTGCTCTCGGGCCGAAAGTAATCGAGCCGAATCATATCTCCCGGCTTCGCTTTGAGTTCCTCGGCCGCCCAGGTGTTGAGCACAATCTCGCCTGTGCCAATTTGCTGGAGCGCCTCGCCGCCTGTTGTCACTAGCGGGCCAAGTGGCGGAGTCGTTGACGGATCGAGCGCCGTCACTGTCGAGTACGGAATGGCTCGCTCCGCGAGCGCAATCGTATTCGCCAGATAGGTCAGCGCTGGTTGTGCGGCAGGATAGGCTCGCCGCGCCGCTGCCACCGCCGCCCGGTCGAGCAACATCTGTTCCGAGGTCAGATTGAAGTATCCACGCGTCGTCTTTTCAAGGCGCAGTCCATAGTCGGCGAGCCGTGGCGCGATCAAACGATCAAGCAGCGCATCGGCCTCGGCGGGGGGCGCGTCGTTGATCGAATCGCCGGCGACCAAGATCGCGTTCACCCGATTGGGTTGCTCGAGCGCGCGCTGAATGGTCGCCAGCGGGATGAACGCGGTGAGCGGCGTCGACTGGCTGACCCGCAGTCCAAATCGTCCCAAACCGCGCGCGGGAATGATCGCCGCCACCCTCAAGCGCCGCGTGCGAATGGTCTCGCTCTTGCGTCCCAGCGGGCTGTCGGCGGGGATGTTGGCCGCCAGCGGCAGCCGCAGCAGCACCTCGTCTTCCACCTTCGCCGATAGCGCCGCGGCCAATGGCGCGTTGAGCACGATCGCGTCGCCGCTGGGCCACTCGATCGCCGGCTCGTCTCCCAGCTTCCAGAAACCCGCGTTGGCGCCGACCACATTCACCCCAGTTGCCCGGCGCACGTCGCCCGGCGTCTCGAGTGTCGCTTCCAGCAGCACGGCGGGCAGCGCCGTTTTGAAGTGGCGCTGAAACTCGGTCTTTGCCGCCAATTTGGCGACCAGTTCCGTGCGAAAGAAGTGATTGGCCACCAGCACGTCGTCAATGCGGCCCAGCCGATCGACGACCAGATGCCGTAGGCTGCCGCGGACCGAATCGCCCACCAGCAAGGCGCCCGTCAGCACGGCCGTCGCTACCATCACCCCCAGCGCCACCGCCGCGCTCGCGCGCCAGTGATGCCGCAAACTATCGGCGACCAGCTTCCAAAACGACATAGCGGCGGCGATCCGCGAGAGACGTGACGAGAGATTAGCCGCGCGCGGACCACTCGCGCTTCATAAAAGCCAAACCGTCCTTGGCCAGTTGGTCTTCGCTCTCGTACATGCGACGCCAAATCTTGGTCGCCGCCGAGAGCGCCGGCAGCGCTAGGCCAAACGCCTCGATCATCAACCAACCGTCGTAGCCGCTCTTCTTGAGCGCGTCGAACGTAGTTTTCCAATCCACCTGTCCGCTGCCGGGCGTGCTGCGATCGTTCTCCGAAATATGCACGTGCGCGGTCAACGGGGCCGCGTCGGCGATCGCCCGCGCCGGGTCTTTCTCCTCGATGTGCGCGTGGAACGTGTCATACATCATGCGGCAAGCAGGGTGGTTCACCTCGGTGACAAAGCGAATTGTGTCTTTCGCCGAGTTGAGCAAGTAGCATTCAAACCGGTTCAGGTACTCCACGGCCAAAGTCACATGGCACTTGGCGGCGTGCTCGGCCACCTGCCGCATGCTGTCGACCGCGTGCGACCACTCGGTTGGAGTCGGCCCGGCGCCGCTGAAATGGCCCAGCGCCGAGTGATAGGGGCCGCAGATCAGCCGAATGCCAGCCGCCTGACAACAATCGACTGCTTGCTTGTTGTTGGCCACGCCGAGCGCGCGCACATTACTGTCGGCGCTGGCCGGATTGTCGTCGACGGTGCGCACCGTGACGGCGGTTCGCTCCAACCCCAGGTCGTCGAGGCGCTTGCCCCATCGGGAATACAGGTCGACATCCAAGTTGAACAGCGGCAACTCCACACCGTCATAGCCCATCGCCTTCAGTCGCTCCAGCACCGGCAAATGCTCGTCGGCTAGTTGGTCGGTCCACAAGAGCAGGTTCATGCCGTATTTCATGGTCAGACGTTCCTTGGTGTGGTCACTCGTTTCGGCCGCCGGGGCACAACAGCAGTTCGTCGCGCGATTGTGTCACCCAGTCGCGCGCGGTGGGCAGCGCTTGGCGAAACTCGATCGGTAGTTGCGGCAGCCCCACGCGCCGCATCACTTGATTGAGCCGCACGCACAGTTTGGCATCGTCCAGATAGTCGGACAAGAACCGCTCCCGGCAAAACAGCGGAATCAGCTCAGCCAGCCGATCAGTCGGCCGGGCCGAAATGGCGTTCACCACGTCTTGCACCACCATCGGATCGATCGCGCCCGCCGCTTCGTAATAGCGCGATAGCGCCGCCGGTTCCTCGGCGATCAACACGGCGTCGAGCAAAATCTCGATCAGAATATGTCCCAAAAAACTGGGGCGGAAGTCGTCGGCCGGGCTCAACACATCGCGCACCAACGCCGTCAATCGCCACTGCAACTGGTGAAACGCCTCGGTCTCATGGAACCAAGTGTCGTCGTCATGATGCCGCACAATGCCCCGCGCCACGGCAGCGATGCGGGTGTCTGTGTGTTCCAACAATGGCAGCGCGCGCTTGCGCCGCGCGCGAACTCGCCGATCGACCACGTTCAACCAGTCGGGCACCGCTGTCCCCGCCAGCATGTAGGGCTGGTCAACAAAGCCAACGCCATGCGCAAAGTAGTTCAATCGGCCGCCACCGCGCTTGGTTCGTCCGTGTTCGATCGACGTCGAGCCTGTGCCACGCGCGCCAGCCCGGCCAGATCCTTGCTGATGGTCGCTGGCTCAAAACGTCCGTCGCTGGCGATCAGATCCGTCACCGTCGTGGCCAGTTGCGGGCTGATCTCCATCAAGAGCCAGCCCCCCGGCCGCAGTCGGGCGGCGGCCTCGGGAATCAGCCGCTCCATGATCTCGGTTCCGCGCGGGCCCGCCTCCAGCGCTAGTCGAGGCTCATGCTTCGCCACATCAACGGCGAGCGTGGCCATCTCGGCGGTGGTAATGTAAGGCGGATTGCTGACCACAAAGTCGAACCGTTGTTCGTCCGGCAAACCGCCGAGTAAGTCGCCTTCAATAAACGCGATTCGCTCGGTCATACCATGGTCGGTGGCGTTGGCGCGGGCCACCGCCAGCGCGGCGGGGCTGATATCGACCGCCGTCACGCGCGCGCGCGGCAACTCTTTTGCGGCGCAGATGGCCAAAATGCCGCTGCCAGCGCCGACATCGACAATCTCCACCGGCGCCTCAACTTCGCGCTTGCGCGCCAAATCGAGCAGGCGAATCAACAAAAACTCTGTCTCCGGGCGTGGAATCAGCACGTCGCCGGTCACGCGAAACGACAGTGAATAAAACTCGCGGCGCCCCAGCAGATAGGCGACAGGCGCCCCCTCGGCCCGCCGCCGCACCAACTCGCGAAACGCGGTTCGCACCGCGTCGGGCGGCGTCTCTTCAAACGAGGTGTACAGCTCGATCCGCTTGCGACCGCACGCCTCGGCCAACAGCAACTCGGCGTCGAGTCGAGGCGAATCGGCCCCGCGCTCCTTGAGATACTTGGTGGTCCACGCAAGCAGCCGACCGATCGTCCATTCTTCGGTCTGTGGCATGGCCTCTCCGATCAGTCGATCGCCCCCATGTCGCCACGGAGTTGCTGCCGATCGTAGTCCAATAGCGCGTCGACCAGTGGCTGTGGGTTGCCCGCGATCACGTTGTCGAGTTTATACAGCGTGAGATTGATGCGATGGTCGGTGACGCGATTTTCAGGAAAGTTGTACGTGCGGATTCGCTGGCTGCGATCGCCCGAGCCGATCATGCTCTTGCGCTGGTCGGCGCGCTTTTGCGCTTCTTTCTGGCGCATGTGCTCGTACAGCCGTGACTTGAGCACGCGCAGCGCCTTGGCCCGGTTCTTGTGCTGGCTCTTTTCATCCTGGCATTGCACCACGATGCCCGTTTCGAGGTGCAACAGGCGAATCGCCGAGGCTGTTTTGTTGACGTGCTGGCCCCCCGGCCCGCTCGCGCAAAACACATCCTCGCGATAGTCCTCTCGCTTGAGGTCGACCTCCACGTCTTCTGGCTCGGGCAGCACCGCCACGGTGGCCGCCGACGTGTGAATGCGTCCCTTGGCCTCCGTCTCCGGCACGCGCTGCACGCGGTGGCCGCCGCTTTCGTACTGCAACTCGCGAAAGACTCCTTCGCCCTCCATGCCGAGGATGATTTCCTTGAAGCCGCCCAGTTCGGTGGGATTGAGGTCGAGCACCTCCACCTTCCAGCCCTTGGCCTCGGCGTAGTGCTTGTACATGTCGTACAGATCGCGCGCGAACAGCGCCGCCTCGTCGCCCCCCGTGCCGGCGCGGATCTCCACCACGCAGCGCGTGCGGTTGGCGTCCTCGCCGCCAATGGTCATGTCGAGCAGCTCGTTCCAGAGCGTCTCGCGCTCTTCGCGCAGCTCTGGCAATTCCATCTCGGCCAGCTCGCGCGTCTCGGCGTCGCCTTCGGCGATCATCTCGTTCGCTTCGGCGATCTGCTGATTGAGCGATTTGAAGCGGCGGTACTTGGTGGCCAGCTTGGCTAGCGAGCCATGTTCGCGCGCGATGCCCGCCAGCTTGGAGCCATCGGCCAAGACCGCCGGATCGACGAGTTGCTTTTCCAATAGCTCGAAGCGCGCGAGCTTGGTTTCGAGATCTTCTCTAAGCGAGGACATTCACCCGCTCCGGTCGGGCAGGCCGATCGAAAGGCGACAAGAGGCCGAATAGGGAGCGCGGCATCCGTTGCCGCGCGGCAAAACAGCGGGGGGATGCCGCGGCTACGATTCGGCCTTGGCGGACTTCTTCTTGGCCCGCGCCACGCTGGCGTATTCCTTGCCCGCGAACTTGTTCTGAAACTTCTCGATACGTCCGGCGGCGTCGACAAACTTCAACTTGCCGGTGAAGAACGGGTGGCAGGCATTGCAAATATCGACCGCCAGCTCCGGCACCGTGCTGCGGGTGATGAAGGTGTTGCCGCAGCCGCAGCGCACCTTGGTGTCCATGTATTTGGGGTGAATGCCTTCCTTCATGACTCGTCTCTGCTGGTTGGTGGCTACGCTGGGGCTGGTTGGGGGCTACTCTCGGCTGCTGGTGGCGCCGCGACCGCTTTGGCCAACGGTCGGCGTCTTGCGACGCAATGTGTGGTGATTTTGGGGATTAAGGATTATAGGAATGGCCGCAAACCCCAACAAGGCCCGTCTTAAGAGGGCATTGCGGCGAATTATTCCGGAGCAGCGGCAGGGATTGCATCATCCACCGGTGGCCCCTCAGTCGCGGTATCTTCTGCCCCTTCTGGCGACTCGGGCGCCGCGGTCGGTTCCGCGGGCTTTTCGTCCGTCGCTTCCGCCTTTGCGGCCCCGCCTCTCAGCCGATCGGCGCGTAGCAGATTGCCCATTTGCTGCGCGTCGTCGCCGGCGGCCTCGAAGGCGGCAGCCGCCTCGGCGGGTTTTTCCAATGCCTCCAACGACCGGCCCAGATTGTAGCGCGCCCCTGCGCTCCAGCGGCCGCCACGCGGTTGCTCGTCGAGCGTCCGTTTTTGAAAGTGGTCGGCCGCGGTCTCGAAGCGACCGCGCTCGTACGCCACCAGCCCGAGCCAAAAACTGGCGTCTTCCTTGGCGCGCTGCAACACCAATCGCTGCGCGTCGTTCAGGCCGGCGGCAATGATCTCGGAGTCGGCTAGTCGCGCTTGTTGATAAAACTTGTTGGCGCTGTCTTCCTCTTCTTCCGCCGCCAGTCGACCTTTGAGATGCAGCACTCGGCCTCGCTGCAGAGACGCCGCCACCGGCCGTAGGGCCGGCGGCAGCACATCGATGCGGTACGGCAAGAACTCGCGGGCGAACGCCTCGGCCGCTTCGGGGCTGCCGCGCTGAACCAAGCGTTCGAACGGCACGCCCCATAGCCGCGCATCGCCAATATGCCCGCAAGATTGAATCCGCTCGGCCACTTCGCTGGGGCGCGTGGTCAGCACCACCTTTCGATCGCCCGTCAGCTTTGTCTCCAGCACCTTCATCCGCCGCGACAAGTAACCGGGCGAGGCGTCGACCAGCGCGATCAAGGTTGACACGTCGGCTGCGGTGACCGGATAGGGATGCTCAGCGTCCAGATCGAACCGCCGCAAGATCGAATCGTCGGCCGCCACCTCCTCCAATGTCGCCACAGTTCCATCGGCCTTGTCAATCGGCAGGCCCAGGCCAGGATCGAACAAGTAGAGCTTTTTGTCGATCGCCACCCCCACCGCCCAAGGACGCGCCGGCTGTCCCTCCACCCCCGGGATCGCCAGCACCGCGGCGTCGAGCCCTTGCTGCCGACACAGCAGCACAAACAGCCACGCGCGATCCATAATGTCGCCGCGGCCGAAGAACAGCGTTTCGTACGGCAGATGGTTCGATCGCACGGCCTGGCCAGCGGCGTCGCTCCCCAGTTCGCCCGCCGTGGCGAGCGGCACGTTGCGGATCGTCCAATCGAACAAGAGCGTGGCACGCTCCAAGTCGTCGGTCACTCCGTGAATGGCCAGGCGCGACACGTCCTGCAGCGCCACCGTCTCTTGCAGATGAAACGCGTCAAGCCGGGTCAGCCGCGCGTCTTCCAGCAAGGTCATCAGTTGCATCTGACGCACCGTCTCCGGTAGCGCCGCCAGCATCGGATCGGGCCGCCAATCGACCGCGCGCTTCCAATCGACCGATTGATTGAGTTGCTCGATCACGCGTTCCAGCATTTGTTGCGGCTGGAACTCGTCGAGCTGATGCAAGTTGTCGACGGCGTTCTCGAAGATCTCTTGCTTCCAGGTCGAATCGCTCGCCAGCGGATTGACCGATCCAGCCGCCGGCGCGGTGGGAGGCGAGCTATCGCCGCACCCGATTGTTCCCAGCAACAGCGCCAGCCCCATCAGACCCAGAGGTTTTCGTCGCCAACTTCGCGCCAAATCAAGCACCAAAACTCTCCACCGCGCGACGCAGCGCGACGATCCGCTCCAGCAGCGGGCCGAAGGCGTCGAGCGGAACCATGTTGGGACCGTCGCTCGGCGAACGGTCGGGATCAGGATGCGTCTCAAAAAACAGTCCGTCGGCGCCAATTACGGTCGCCGCGCGGGCCAATGGCTCAACCATCGCGCGATTGCCCCCCGTCGAACCACCAAGCCCCCCTGGTTCTTGTACGCTGTGAGTGGCGTCGAAGATCACGGGCACGCCCAGACTTTGCATCTGCGGGATCGCCCGCATGTCGTTCACCAGTCGGCCATAGCCAAAGAACGTCCCCCGTTCGCAGAGCAAGACATTCTTACAGCCGGCTTGTTCCAGTTTGGCCACGACGTGCTTCATATCCCAGGGGGCCAAAAACTGCGCCTTTTTCACGTTGACCGCTTTACCGGTTCGCGCCGCTGCCACCAACAGGTCGGTTTGACGACATAAAAACGCCGGAATCTGCAACAAATCGCACACCTCGGCCGCCGGCGCCGCCTGTTGCGACTCGTGGATGTCGGTGGTGACCGGCAGCCCGGTCGCGTCCCGAACCTCGGCCAAAATCCGCAGTCCTTCGTCCAGTCCGAGCCCGCGATACGACGCCTTGCTAGTGCGGTTTGCCTTGTCGAACGAGGCCTTGAAGACCAATTGCAGCGGCAACCGAGCGGTCAACGTCTTCAATCGCTCGGCAATCGTGAGCGACAAGTCCTTGCTTTCCAGCACGCAAGGACCGGCGATCAGCAACAGCGGCTGGCCGCCGCCGCATCGATACGAACCGACTTGAGCAACGGCGTTTGGCACTGTTTTCATCCCTGATCTTGAGGCCTGTTCGATACTTACAACGCAAAGATTGCCCAATTGCAATATTCTGGAATCGCATCCTGGGTAGTGATTTTGCGTGCCGCAGCAGCCTAGCCGCGCTGGCGGCGAGGGGAAAGCAAGGCAGAGCGGCTTTCCTCAATTCAAACTACTATCCAAACCCCCAAATTCACGCAACCGACAGTAATCACTGCATTCGCGTCTCACTTTGAGAGCTTGGCGGACCCGACGTGCCACTTTTGAGCGGGCGTTCAAAGATAGCGCGCTTAAGAACAGTTCAGTTGTTGCAAAGCGCCACGCACCTGCGAGGGGGGCTCTGCTAGCAGCTTGCGAATCTGGAGATTTGGCGATTTTACGAAAATCGTTGACAGTCAGCGACTTGGGAGCGAGTCAAAGCACGGTTTTCAAATTGAGACTCCACTTGGGCACGCCGGATGCTTTATCAACGCACACACTTGCTAATCGCGGGAGTGACAACCTGACTGGCCCGTGGGGCCTCTGACGACAACTGGCGCGATGGTTAACTGCCCCTGGCCATCCGTCCGAAGCCAATGCGGAAGTGGCACGTCAGAGGCCCCCGTTTTTTTGCGCTCGTCGCCGAGCGCTTGCCAGTCCTCAACCTCGACCAACTCGCGCGCTACAAGGCGCTGGCAGGCGGCTCGGCCAACCTGGTCGTTGAAAGCGCCTATTCCTACGATACGGCGCATCGGCTGACCGGCATGGTCAACACGCCGGCCGCCGGCAACGGTTCGGCGAGCTACGTGCCCGGCGCGCAGAATCGTCTCGACTCGGATGGCACGCACACCTACGCCTACGACAACCAGGGAAGGTTGACCGAGAAGCGGGTCACCGCCACGGGGGTGGTCGTCGAGAGGTACAATTGGGACCAGCGTGATCGGTTCGACGCTCTTGCGATCGAGTTTCGACAATTGACCCTCGACGTAGGTCGTCAAGTGCCCACGCGTGTCCGAACGACCAGAGCAATCGCCGTACTCCCCGAGGTACTTGAACAATTTCGGTTTCAAACGACGTATCGAGGCGGCGTCCATGCCGGGTTTTCCTGGGTGGGGTCAAGAAGTTCGTACTCCAACCGAACACCAGTCTCGCCGATCACGCCGCCTCCACCAACACCAACTTAGCGCTGTAGTACTAGTTCCGCTCGGAGCGATAGTGCAACCGTTTTTCAGTAAATTAGATCCAGGCTTGGGGTGGAGTTACGGGTATGCCTTGGTGGTGTTTCGGGGGGCGGTGGAGTGGGGCCCGGCGTTGGCGGTGCAATAAATTTAGAGGGTTGTCACACATGGACATGAGCACAAGCGAGTTATGTGTATTTATTGGCATTTCACTTCTGACAGCGATAGCAGGGGTGATGAATGTCATTTTTACAGATGCCGCGATTTCTATAAGCACAGTCGTGATGCAACGTTTTATCAACGTTGACCGTATGCCCAGTTTTTTTTGGTCCCATTTCTGGTTTAGAAGTGTAGGTGTAGCGCTAGTGTTGGCGGGTTTATCGACCGGAGTGGCTTCGTTGTCGTCCTGTACAAAGTGAAGGTCGCGGTGGGCCGTCCTGTACAAAGAGAATACCATAGCGTGTTTGACCCTTGTCGCGCTGAGTTGTGCCGTGATTCTCGATCGCTTGGCGTTGGCGGCATGGCGGCGGCCGGCCGAAATTCCGGTTCAGAATTGCCAATCCGCGAGATCGGTGCGCACCGCCAACGTGCGGTCGGATTGTATTGGTCGGCGTCAGGCGGCGCGACGATTGGTCTTCAGCAGTCCGCCGAGGCGCGACTCGCACGCGAGTTGCTGGACGTCGTCAATCACTGGAAGCAGTTCGGAGTCATCGGAACCAATCAGCCGGTTGCCGATCCCTTGATGCGGGCGGCAGTCGTTTTAGCAGTCGACGAACTCACGGACGATGCGGTCGAAATGTGCCAGACCGAAGACAACGAACGCGTTGAGCGCTTCGTGCTTCAGACTTTGGATCCATCGCTCGATGAAGGCGTTCAAGTTCGGCGCCCGAGGATCGACGGGCTTCACGTTCCGCGGCTCTGCTTTGCGGACCCAGCAGCGGTACGTCGAGTAGTCGACGATCGTGATGAGGCGCCGAATCGCCGGGCCGAGTCCCTGGCCCAGCTTAAGCAGGATCGCCCGTTCGTCCGCCTTCAGGAAGATATGCTTTTTTGGGAACGCGCTTCCGCAGCATTTCGTTCTCCGCCTTGAGGTACTCGACCTGCTTCTGCAGGTCGTCGGCCGAGTCGTCGCTCTACGGCTTGATGGCGTACACCCTCACGCTGGCGGCGTAGTCGTTCGCGTTGTACCGACTCAATAGTTCGCGCATCTCGGTATGCAGTCTTGTCGTGCCACGTTCAACGACAGGCAACTGGGAATTCATCGCCGGCGAACAGCACGCGGCTTGCGACTCGACCTGCGCGTACGCATTGAGATCGCTGCCTGAATCGATGATGGCGACCTCTTTGAATCCCGCGTCGGTCAGACCCGCCTGGTATTCCTCCATGGCGATCGCGCCGGCAATGCAGCCAACATAGGCCAGCAAGTTCTCTCCCACCTCCGCAGGCAGCGGTTGCTTGAGCGCGATGTCGCTCACGGCCAACCGTCCACCGGGCTTGAGCACGCGGGCCATCTCGCGAAACACCGCGCGCTTGTCGCTCGCCAGGTTGATGACGCAGTTGCTGATTACGCAATCGACCGACGCATCGGCGAGCGGCAAGCGATCGATGGTGGTCAAGTGAAACTCGACATTTGCAGTTCCTTGCCGCGCGGCGTTCTTCTGGGCCAAAGCCAGCATTTCCGGCGTCATGTCAATGCCGATCACCTTGCCTTGCGGCCCTACCTTGCGCGCGGCCAACAGCACGTCGAGCCCACCACCGCAGCCCAGATCGACCACGGTTTCACCAGGGCGCAGACTTGCGAACGCCGTCGGGTTGCCGCACGAAAGCCCCATGTTGGCCTCGGCCGGGATCGCGGCCAGTTGCTCTGCGCAGTAGCCAAACGCCTCGGCCACGGCGCGCACCCCATCATGGGCCGTCGACAGTCCGCTCTGCGCCACCTCGGCATACTTCGCTTGTACGAGCTTTTCCATGGACATGGGAGGAGTTCCTTTCGTGTCGCAGGTAAGGAAAACTGTATTCGCGCATCCGAATACAGTTGGGCAAAAAAACTCTATCGGCAGCAGCGCGAGAGCACGGCGAGACGCTTGGAATCCTTGGCTAGTTCAGAAACATCCTGAAAGCAGCACGACAGGCACTCCAAGAGCCGCCGATGAAGTTCTCCGCGCGGCGCGGCCAATTCGTAATAGCTCCAGTAACGGTCCTTGCGCGCGGTGACCAACCCCGCGCGACGCAGGTAAGCCAGGTGCCGCGAAACCTTCGGCTGGGGCAGTTCCAACACGTCGACCAGGTCGCAAACACATAGTTCGCCGCCGCGCAACAGATGCAAGATGCGCAGCCGCGTGGGGTCGGCGAAGGCGCGAAACGTCTGATCGACAGAAATTGCGGCTTTGGGTGTCATATCTGCTTAAGCGAATATTAGGATCGTTCTGGCTGCCCGGCAAGGGCCTGCCGTCCGGCGGGCCAACGGCACCATGCGCTCCCGTAGCAGCGCGCGGAGATGCGTCTCAGAAACCATAAAACGGTGGTTAGATGGGATTCTCGTAAATCAAAGTGCCCGAGCGAGGTCTTGGAAAAGTGCAGGATATGATCGAGGTGTCGCAATCCCAGTCAACGTGGCCCGATCAGCACGAATGTCGCCCAAAAATAGGGATGTCCCCATTGGGTTTGTCCACGCGTCCAACGCTTGGCTTCCATGAGGGCTTGGGCATAGTCGGTCTCATTTTTCGGCTGTTTGACGAGCGCGCCACAAAAGTAACTGATAAGACTAGCGCCCGCCTTGTCATCGACCAGCCAGTTGCTGGCAACGACCCGCCGCGAGCCCGCAACCAAAAAGCTGCGCGACAAGGCCCAGATACCTTCCCCGCCATGCTGAGGGCCGTAGTTGGTCTGGCAGGCGCTTAGAATCGCCAGCTCGCAGGCCCGCAGGTCAAGTTCGTACAACTCGGTCAATGTGAGGAAGCCGTCATCGCGGGGATTAGATCTTGCTGCGCGGCCTGGGGCCAGCGCCAGCGCGCCGAAGAAATTGCCCGTTTCGTCGTCGGCCAAGCCGTGACAGGCCATGTGCACAATCCGTCGGTTGGGCGCATGCGCGCGGACCGCGGCTTCGGTGGCCGAGCGATCACGGAGCACACTGGCCTTCATGCCATGCTTCTTAAAGGTTTCGGCCACCCAGGTCGCTTCCAGCCCAGAATAAGGTAATCGCAATAATCGACCACCGCGACGACGGAAGGTGTCATCGAGCGCGGCAACTCGTTCGCTTTGCGCACCATGACTCTCGCCATAGGCCGGGTCCCCAATCGCTAAAACCGGATCGCGATCGGCAGGGATTTCAACGGCGGGCCGCTCTTGCAGGTTCATCAAGATGGTCGCCGACAGCGTGTAACTGATCGGCGGTGCAATATCCAGCAGATATTCAGTCCGTGGTGCTTCTTCCAGCACCAGCGCCTCGAACGGCAGCATCGACAGCGGGCCGTCGGGCACGATCAGTAGCCGACGATATTGTTTCTCACGAAGGGCGGCCTGAACCTCGTCGGGGATGAGAAGCTTTGCCAGGGCACTCAGCTTGGGAATGAAGGCTTGCTCCGACGTGGGATCGGCCAGCAACTGTACCGCCCCCGTCTGATCAGCGTTGACCAACAGCTCTGCGACAGCTTTCGTGCCAAACGCGTTGCTTTCGTCCAAGTCCGGTGGTGTGAGCCGAAACAGACCGACCTGTTCTTCGCCATCGCAGACCATGAGCGCAATCTCGTCCGGAGCCACCACGTAATACAGCAGAAGGGCCTCCTCGCGTTTGAGATAGGATTGCATGTCGGCGAGCGATACGCCGGTGAAGTTCTGGCCTGTAATACGGCGCAGCGCCGGACTTTCGTTGCGGATGTACGAGTACGCCACGGCTTGTTCCTTGCGCGACGCTTGCAGTTGCGCGCCAAGCAGCCCTAGTTGTCCACGTTTCTCGTCGGCGGAAAGATCACTTTGATCAGCCACGGCCCTAACGCGGCGTTCGAGGTCCGTGGTTTGGTTTTGCAACTTGTCGTAGCCCGCGCGAAGTCGTCGGGCTTGCTCGGCCGGCATCCCGGCATACAGGTCGACGTGCCCCAGCGCCATCTGGTCGATCAACGTGCGACCACGGCCGCGCTCGCTAAAGGCAAAGCCCTCGGCAATTTTTTTGATTCTCAAATGATCAATGGCGGCGCAACTGTAACGGTAGTAGCCGGCCGACATCGACTCAGCCCACTGTTGCTCGCCACCGGACAAGGTGGCGATCTCCTCCTCCGATAGTTCCACGGCTCGGGCGTCGAAGCGGCAAGCGTCGTCGAGCTTGTTCAGACGGCGGGCGGCAAGCGCTCGGATGGCAAGCGCACGCACCAGAACTTGGCGGGGAACCTGCGGGCGATCGGCATAGTTCACCAGCTCACTGGAGAGCTGTTCGGCCATGTCATACTTTTCTTGCAAAAAGTACAGCGTCAACATCGAGTGCTTGATGTCGTAGACCTGCGTGCTGTCGGCGCCATAATAAGCTTCGGCAGATTTCAAAGACTGCTCGAAGATTGCGGCGGCCTCGGCGTGCTTGCCCAGGAAGCTGTAGCAGTCGGCCAGCGCACCTTGGATCGCAGCCTGCGGGTGTTCAGGACCCAGCAATTGAACAAACAATTCGTGGGATTGCTGGAAATAGCCTACCGCCTCGGCGTAGCGATTCATCGCCTGATTGACGTCACCCAACAGGTTGAGTGCCTTGGCGCTATACAAGCTTTTCGCCAAACCGGCTTGCTCGTAAACCTTGCATGCTTCCAAGAGCAATGCTTCGGCATCCTTGTGCCGGGCCTGCTTGTAATAAAGGTTTGCCAGGTTGTGGAGCTCGACGCCTATCCCCACGGTGGCTCGGCCTTTGCTTTGTTGCCTTTCCCACGCGAGTGTTCGTAAGCGGAGGCGTTCCGCTTCTTGATACCGTCCCAAATGCGCCAAGTCGCTCGAAATAAAACCGTCGATGTGAATCACTTGCTTGCTATTCGGGCCATTTGTGGCGACAGCAATCTCTCGGGCCCGCTGGTAGAGCGCGAGCGCTTCATTCAACCGCAGTTGGTCGCTGTAGACTCGCCCCAGTAGGGTGAGCGCGCTGCCGGCAATAGGATGCTTGGGACCCCAATGCTCAATACAGCCCGGTGCCGCCGCCTCGGCCAGCGGCAATGCCTCGGGGCTACGGTCCTGTTGTAAGTACAAGTCGGCGAGGTGGTAGGTAAGAAACCACTGGAGCTGGGAATCGCCGGCCCGGCGGTATCTTTCGATCAGGCCTTTGATGTATTTTTCGGCCTCATCCAGCTTGCCCGCGGTGCGAAGGTCGGTGAACTGCTGGGTTTCGCGCTTCGCTGTGGCGATGCGGTCTTGTTGGGCCAGCGCCTGCGGTGAGCTCGGAACCAGGTGTATGCCCAGTGCGACGAGCGACAGGATCGCCAAGCGTCTTATCAACATACTTCATCCCATCCAAGGCGTGGATTCGGGAACCATCCACACGCCGCTCAGAAACAGCGACGGATCGGAGCTACCTCATGATACGCCCCGTCGAAGCCCTCGTGACATGTTCTCGTTGGTTTTACCAGGACAAATCGCTTTCCGGCGCGCTCAGCCCGTCCCATCAATCACGCGAGGCTGTTGAAAAAGCCCAATTGGGCAAATCGTGACCGAATAGTCGATGGGAACTAGCTAGCTAAGGGCGCAAGTGCTTTTTTTCAACATATCCAGTTGAATTCTTGGGACTCGACAGCGGTGCCACATTCGTTCCATTTCTCGGAACGAATGTTATTTGGGCTGAGCAACCAGTTCGGTGTCGGCGCTAGCACCAGCCTTGGTGTATCTGCGAGGTCTGACTGAACAGCGCGGAATTGACGCGACTCGATTCTCGATAGATGTCAGTTCGTCGGCGGGACATAGCAGCGGAATCGGTGCGGAATTGAAGCGGCTGCGATGGTTCCGACATATGACCCCAGTTCAACGCCCGATTCCTTATCGAAACAGCGCCTCAACAACTGGATAAGTGCATGTGCTCAGCAGGTTGTCGGATAGCCCACCACCGCAGCCCAGATCGACCACGGTTTCACCAGGGCGCAGACTTGCGAACGCCGTTGGGTTGCCGCACGAAAGCCCCATATTGGCCTCGGCCGGGATCGCGGCCAGTTGCTCTGCGCAGTAGCCAAACGCCTCGGCCACGGCGCGCACCCCATCATGGGCCGTCGACAGTCCGCTCTGCGCCACCTCGGCATACTTCGCTTGTACGAGCTTTTCCATGGACATGGGAGGAGTTCCTTTCGTGTCGCAGGTAAGGAAAACTGTATTCGCGCATCCGAATACAGTTGGGCAAAAAAACTCTATCGGCAGCAGCGCGAGAGCACGGCGAGACGCTTGGAATCCTTGGCTAGTTCAGAAACATCCTGAAAGCAGCACGACAGGCACTCCAAGAGCCGCCGATGAAGTTCTCCGCGCGGCGCGGCCAATTCGTAATAGCTCCAGTAACGGTCCTTGCGCGCGGTGACCAACCCCGCGCGACGCAGGTAAGCCAGGTGCCGCGAAACCTTCGGCTGGGGCAGTTCCAACACGTCGACCAGGTCGCAAACACATAGTTCGCCGCCGCGCAACAGATGCAAGATGCGCAGCCGCGTGGGGTCGGCGAAGGCGCGAAACGTCTGATCGACAGAAATTGCGGCTTTGGGTGTCATATCTGCTTAAGCGAATATTAGGATCGTTCTGGCTGCCCGGCAAGGGCCTGCCGTCCGGCGCATCGATGGATCCACGCGCTCCGGTAGCGTATTCCGCGCGGCGTTGACTCGGCGCAAGTTGAGCCATACCTTTATGGTTTGTCATTTGCCGGCGGCGCCTGCCCGCCCCAGGCCAGCGTAGCTTCAATTGGCAGAGCACCGCATTCGTAATGCGGGGGTTGTGGGTTCGACTCCCACCGCTGGCTCTTTGACCGCCGCGCCCCCGCGCCATGTGAGGAGGGGTTCGCCGGCGGCCGAGAGAGGCGCGTCCTCCGTTTCGCTCATCACAGAGGAGTAGAAAACCGTGTCGCAAGGCTTGGAAGTTGATGTCCGGCAGGCGATTTTGTCGAATGCCCCATTCGGGCCGCAAACCATCGTGCAGATGACCGAGGCCATCGCGCACAACTTTGGCAACTACCGCAACTTGCGCGACGCGGTCCAGGAGTTGGAAGCCCAGCAAGAGCAGACGCCGGCCAGCAAGGTGCGGCTCGGCGTGGGCCTGTTTTTGCTCGGACGCTATCGCCGCGCGGCCGAAGTGCTGAGCGAGGCCGATGGCGGCCCGCTGGCGCACTTCTACAAAGCCAAGGCGCTCGCCGCCGCCGGGCAACACGATGAGGCCGGCAAGGCTTATGAGCAGGCCGCCAAGGCCGGGTACGACGCCAATCTCTGTGCCTTGGGCCGCGCCGAGGCCCTGCGCTCCAAGGGAGACGTCTCCGCCGCCCTGGCGCTGCTCGATGGGCTATCGGGTCCGGTTGAGCAGTCGGCCGAGTATCTATATCAGCGTGGCGCTTCGGTCGCGGCGCTGGGAGGCAACCCCAGCGAGGTGGTGGCGCTCTACGAGCGCGCCGTCCAGGCAGAACCCAATCACGCCGGCGCCTTGTTCGGGCTGGCCATGGAAAACGATCGCCGCGGCAACGACGATGTCGCCTTCGAGCTTTACGAGCGCTCGACGAACCGCTTTCCGCCCCATCTCGGTTCGCTCATCAACCTCGGTCTGCTGTACGAAGACCATAATCATCTCGACCGCGCGTACTCCTGCTTCCAGCGCGTGCTCGATGTGTTCCCCGATCATCCCCGTGCGCGGCTGTATCTCAAAGACGTCGACGCCGCCGGCGGTGGCCCGATCGACGACGACGTGATGCGCCGCATCGATCGCCAAAGCCAGATGCTCAGCGTGCCGGTCACCGATTTTGAACTTTCGGTGCGCAGCCGCAATTGCCTGCAAAAGATGGGCATCAATACCCTGGGCGACCTGGCCCGCGCCACCGAGGCCGAGTTGCTGGCCAGCAAGAATTTTGGTGAGACGTCGCTGGTCGAAATCAAGGACATGATGGCCTCCAAGGGATTGCGGCTCGGCCTGTTGGCCACCGACAAACGCCCCGAGGTCGTCGAGCCCGAATCGATGACCCCCGACGAGCAGGCCCTGCTCACGCGACCGATCTCCGATCTCAACCTGTCGGTTCGCGCCCGCAAGTGCATGATTCGCCTCGGCATCAGCACCGTTGGCGAATTGGTGCGCCACACCGGCGACGAACTGCTCGAGTGCAAGAACTTTGGCGTGACCAGCCTCACCGAGGTCCGCGAAAAGCTCACCGCGCATGCCCTCAAGCTGCGTGGCGACTGATCACCACTCGCCTGGCGCTTCGCGGTAAACTACTGGCCTCGGGCATACGTGCCCGGGGCCTTTCTTTTGGCATCCATGCATTACAGCGGGCTGAAGATGGCAAACCGCATCGAACTGCCTTGGGGCGCCGGGCGCCTGAGTCTTGATCTGCCGCCACGTTGGCGCGTGCTCGGGGAATTCACGCCTCCCGATCTGGCGCCGGCCACCGACGCCGAAACTCTCTGCCGCGCGTCGCTCGCCCGCCCGATTGCGGCGGCGCCGCTGGCCGATCGCGACTTGGCCGGCAAGCGGGTGTTGATCGTGGCCGACGACGTGAGTCGCCCCACCCCAGTGGCCCAATTCTTTCGACCGGTGCGCGACGCTTTGTTGGCCGCCGGCGCGCGGCGCGACGACATCGAGATACTCTTCGCGCTCGGCGTGCATCGGCCGATGACCGAGGCAGAGGCCCAGCACAAGATCGGTCCCGAGAATTTGTCTGGCCATCGCTGGCATAATCACAACGCCTTCGATCGTCAGGCATTGGTCGAACGGGGCGTCACCAGTCGCGGCACTCCGGTCTGGCTCAATCGGCTGCTTACCGAGTTCGATTTGATCGTCGCGCTCGGCGCAATCGAACCGCATCTGCTGCTTGGCTTTTCTGGCGGCTACAAGATGCTGGTGCCCGGCTGCGCCGGCGCCGTCACCATTGGCCACAATCACACACAAGGCGCCTCGCATCGCGCTTACAACTATGTCGGCATTCGCCCCGACGATTCGCCGATGCGGCTCGATCTGGAAGAAGCCGCGGCGCGCTGCGGACGCGAAGTCTTTATCATCAACGCGGCGCTCAATCACGACGTGCAGCCGGTGCGTTTCTTTTGCGGCGATCCCCTGGCGGCGCAGCGCGCCGGCGCCGACTTCGTGCGCGAGCATACCGAGGTCGAGACGCCCGAACCCGCCGATGTGGTGATCACCAATTCGGCGCCGTTCGACGCCGACCTACGGCAAGGCATGAAGTGCGTCGGCAACACCTTCTTCGCCGCGCGGCCCGGCGGTGTGATCATCGCCGCCGCGCGTTGCGACGAGGGACGCGGCGACATGCCGACGCCTCCCGTCACCCTTCCATACGGCGCCATGCGCGGGCTGATGCACCTGATCGGCCCGCAGCGCATTATGGGTTTTGTGAACGTGGTGAAGCGCTTCGATCCGATCGAGCAAAAATTCTTGACGCACTTTGGCCTGCAAATGCTCCACCGCAACCACATCTATCTCTACAGCGAGGCGTTGGAGCCCGACACCGGTCGCAAGCTCGGGCTGATTCGCCAATTTCAAGACCTGCGGCGTCTGCTGGCCGACGCGTCGGCGCGCGTCGGCGAATCGGCGGCCGTCGCGGTTTTTCCCAAGGGGGGCGTCACCTACACGCGTGGCGCCCAGGCGAGTCTGGTTCCCGCCTCCTGAGCTTTCATCGGCGCGCAGGCATTTGCGTCACGGCTGCGTGTAGTACAAGAGCAGCGCCTGCTTGGGCGCCGCGTCGCCACTGAGCCGCATCTCCGCCGCGCTATTCCATTGTGGCGGGGCCAGTAGCGGATAACGCCACGCCACTCCGCCCGCCGTGCCGGCCAGCGAGCTACGCGCTTCGCGCGCCAGTCGCACGCCAAGATAAATATCCAGCGGCATGACCGGTTGGCTCGCGCCGTCCAGCTTCCACTCGATGCTCGCGTCTCGACCCGAAGGCGCGGCGCAGATCAAGCCCGCCAGACGACCCGCCCCGGGGATCGCAAGCGCGGACTTGAAGTGACTGGTATACACGCCGCGCAGCCGGCCATATTCGGTGATCGGCTGGCGAAGCTGTTCCAACCCGATCACCGAGGCCGCGGCGCCCACGCCCGCGATCGGAGCGCTCCCCACATTATGCGCGACAATCTTCAGCCCCTCGGCGAACGGCATGGCCAGCCGCAGGGTGGCCCCCTCGCTGTTGACCAATACAAAATTGTGCCAGTCGCGCCCCTGCACCAACCCTGGAAACAACAACCTCGCCGGCACCGCGATGGCGGGCTCCGATTGTCCATCGACGACCACTGCGAGCGTCAGATCGTCGTTGGCCAGCGCCGCTGGCGGAACAATCAGCTTCCACCAATCGACCAACCCCGCGCCGTCGATCGACAGCAACTCCACTCGCTGGCCAGGCATGACCGTCACTGGTTTGGCGGTCAGCAACGCATAAGGGTCGCGCTCGCGGTGTCGGCCGCCATCCATTTGGTCGTGTCGATACGAGATGGCGGGCAGCAGTCCGCGGTCGATGCCGCTCGTCGGCGTGCGGAACGAATCGATCACCAATTCGCCGGGCAGCGAAACATAATCCACGCGGCAGCGTCCCGCGCTTTTGGCGTCGACCACCACCTTCAAGCTGTCGCGATAAGTCAAGAAAGTCTGTGTTGGCAGGCCGCCTTCGCTCACCGGGGGGGCGTGATGTTCCAGTTCGTTCAGGCGGCAACGGAGTCGCGGCTCGGCTTCGCCATCAAAATAAAACGCCGCTTCACTCGCGTCGGCGCTGGATTGATCAAAAATCGCCGCAACTTCGACCACGGCGCCCGGCCCTTTAAGGTCGGCGACGACCTGTTTTCCCGCTTGTTTCAATTGCGAGGCGACTGTGCCGGCGGCGATGCCGTCGCGTCGGGCCAGGCGCTCGCTGTTCATGAGTCGATCGAGCACGATCTGCGCCGCGCTTTCGGGCCGTGGAGCGCGCCATGCCGGGGGGCCTAATCCGGCTGGCGACTCCAACAATCGCACATTGCGAAAGCGAATCGGCGAATGATGATTCTGCAAGCCAATCCAGCCGCTCAAGTGGCGGTGCTTTAGCTCTGGCAGTCGCCAGGTGTTGGCATGTTGCACCAGCTCTCCATTGATCCACGCCGAGATCATGTAGCCCTCGGCGCGCACCACGGCCTGGTTCCATTCGCCGGGCTTCTCGGCGCGGGCAAGCGGCTCCAGATTGCCGTAGAGCGCCATCGTCGAATGTCGATTCAGCGGCGTCTCTGGCCGTTCGTCATAAAGCTGCAACTCCATGCCGTCCCCCGAGGGCCAGCCCCCCGGCGGTGTGCGAATGCCAATGCCCGAATTGCCCCGCCGGCTGAGGTTGTACTCTAGCGAGAGTGTGAAGTTGCCGAACTCGCGCTTAGTGCGAAGGTAATCGCCTCCTTTGCCGGTGCAAACAATCTGTTCGTCTTCGACAATCCAGGCGCCGGCCGGATCGCTGGTTTCCCAGCCGTCCAGATTCTCGCCGTTGAACAGCGGCGCGCCGGCCGGTTCGATCAATCGCAGTTCGCGCAGCGCGGCCTTGCCGACCGGCGTCGACAGCATCAGCCCCAACCGCGCCGGCGTGACCGCGACGGTATACGCCGGCTGGCCGTCGATCGCTAGCGAAAGCTGATCGCCGCGCCGCGCGATGACCGCCGTATGCTCTTCGCTGTGCGCCACCGCTCGTTCGACCATGGCCAGCAATCGCTCGCCGTCGTAAAGCTGTCCGCACTCATTCCCCTCGCACAAGAGCAGGTACAGTCGCGGTTCGATATATCGATCGGCGATGCGCCCCACAATCGGCGGCGTTGCCGGCAGCGTGAATTTGATCTGCCCGCCATCGGCCACGCTCCAGCGAACATGCAACTCAAAGTCTCCCAGCGTCCAGCCGGCGGTGAGTCGTTCCGCGTTGACGTCGCCGCTCAAGACGCCATTGGCGATGGTCCAGCCGGTTGGCGCTGCAGAGGCCGCGTCCCAGCCAATCAAAGAATCGCGGGCCAATAGGCTAATGCCGCGTTCGCCAGCGGCCGCGCTCGAGGCCAGCAGCAACAGCCCCCAGGCCAAGGCGCCGAGTCTCGGCCGCCAATGATCGTTGTGCATGGTTGTCTTTTTCATGGGTTTATCGTGGCGCTGCGACGCCAAGTATGTTGAGCATGCGCAAAAAAGATCCAGCGCTGATTAACAAAACACCTCGCGCAGCGCGGCGTGCATTACCCGCGGATCGGGATCGATCCCGGTCCACAGCCGGAATCCGATCACCCCCTGATTCACCAGCATGCCCAGGCCATCGAGCGTTGTGCAACCCTTGGCCTGGGCGTCTTTGAGCAACCGCGTCTCGGGTGGGTTGGGAATCACATCGGCCACCACCAGGCCGGGCTGTAGCGTGGCCACATCGATCGGTAGTCGCTCATCCACCTTGGGAAACAGCCCCACGCTCGTGGCGTTCACCAAAATGTCAGTCTCGCGCCCCACAGCATATTCATCCTGCCACGCGACGAACTCCGCCGCGACCGGCGTAGCTTTCTGCAAATGCTCGACGAGCGCCCGGCCGCGATCCGCATGACGATTGACAACAATGATCTTGGCCGCGCCGGCCAGCGCCAGTTCCACGGCGATGGCCCGCGCCGCGCCGCCGGCCCCCAGCACCGCGATGGACTTGCCGCGCGGGTCGATGACCTCGCCGAGCGATTGCAGGAAACCTTTGCCGTCGGTGTTCTCACCCACCAGTTCGTTGCCGTCGCGCACGATGCAGTTGACCGCGCCAATCAACCGGGCCGAGTCGCTCAGCCGATCCAGATGCTCGATCACCGCCACCTTGTGCGGAATGGTGAGGTTGCCGCCACGAAAGCCCATCGCCCGCAGGCCACGCACCGCGTCGGCCAACCCCGCGGGCGAAACCTCCAGCGTCAGATAGCGCCAGTCGAGGCCGTGGTGCGCAAACGCCTTCTCCATCATGTAGGCGGTGGGGTTCTCGGCCACCGGTTGGCCAAAGACGGAGACAATTTCTTGCTGAAACGAGCGGGGGACGGGCATGGCGCTGGCCCAGGCGGTTGTGGGTCGATTGGCGCCTTATCTTGGACCAACCACCCGGCGAAGGCAAAGCGCTTACAAAGAGAGGCGAATCACAGCGGCCCGCGTTTTTTTCTTCCCCAACCCATAACCACATTCCACTGGCCACGAACTCGTTTCTCGATTCCGAAAACTCCGAAAACTCCGAAAGCTCCGAAAACCCGCTCACCGCTCCCCGGCCAGCCGCCACGGGCAGCGGGCGATCGAGTTTTTCGAGCCGCGAATTGCCAGGAACATGCCGAGCGATATTCGGTGGACGCATTCGGTTCGCGGCGCTGACCTTGAAGCGGCGCAAAGACTTGCGTACAGTCGTGGTTATCAGAAATCGAGCCGCCCGCCGCTGCGATGGCCATGGCGCTGCGACGGTCGCCGCGGTCCCCGCCTGCGGAGTGTTGCCGCGCTCGCGAAACGCGCTGCGATAGTCCCTGCCGCAACGCATCGAACTGATGACGGCAACGACGGAGCCTGCCCCTTGGCCAAAAAGATCCTGCTCACCCTCGCCAAGTTTGCCGCCAGTGGCGCCTTGATCTGGTGGCTTATCGACAAGGCGATGGCGGATGCCGCCAGCAAAGGGTTGGACTGGAACCAAGGGCCGCGCCATTGGGACTGGCTCGCCGCAGGCTGGCTCGCCACCTTTGGCTGCCTGGTCATCACTATCGTTCGCTGGTACTACTTGGTTCGCGCCCTCGATATTCCATTCCGCTTGCGCGACGCCTTTCGCCTGGGCTTTCTTGGTTATCTGCTCAATTTCGTCTCGCTGGGCAGCGTGGGGGGAGACTTCTTCCGCGCGGTGTTCATCGCTCGCGAGGCCAAGCACCATCGGGCCGAGGCGGTGGCCACCGTGTTCATCGATCGAGTGATTGGCCTCTATATCCTGTTTGTCATGTCGGCCATCGCCATCTGGGCGAACGGCCTGATGGACTCTCAGGTGCCCGAGGTCCAGGCGATCTCGTGGCTCAGTTGGCTCTCGTCGATTATTGGCGGCGTTGGCATCATCATGTTGCTGGTGCCGGGCTTCACCGATGGCAAGCTTTCCAAGTTGCTCGCCGGCCTGCCGCGGATTGGCCCCATCATGGGCAAGCTGATCCAGGCGGTGCGCATCTATCGCACACGGCTGGGGGTGTTGGCCTGGGTGAGCGTGTTGACGGTGCTAGTACACTCGCTGGCCACGATTGGCATTTATTGCATTGCCAAGGGGCTGTGCAGTACGGTGCCGACATTGGCCGAGCAGTTTGTGGTGGTGCCGCTGGCGATGGTGGCCAGCGCCGCGCCATTGCCGATGATGGGACTCGGCGCGTTCGAGACCGCGCTCGACGTCCTATACAAGCATGTGCCAGCCATGGTGCATCCCACCACGACAGAGGTGCTCAAGATCGCGGTGGCCTATCGGTTGATTCAGCTCTTTAACGCGTTGATCGGCTTTATCGTCTATCTGTTCAGCCGACGCGAAGTGGCAGACATCATCAGCCATGCCGATCTCGACGCGGGACCGATCGAAAACGCGGAGGATGCCGCCGCCGAGGTCGACGCCGAGGCTGCCCGCGCCAGCGCATAGGTGGCTCGGCGCTGACAGGAAGGCGGTTATTCGTTGTCGGTCGGTGGCTGCGACTTCTCTTCGTCTGTTTCGTCGCGACCAAAGAACATCAGGTGTTGCCACGGCAATTCATCGAACTCGCCGGCCAGTCGGAAGCCGTTGGGCGGATATTCTTTCAGTATTTGCCGCTTGCTCATCTTGTGCAGCGGCTTGATCGGCACCGTGGGGTCCTCGGCCCGAAACTCCACCAAGGCGATGCGTCCGTCCGGCTTGAGCGCTTGGCGCATGGCCTCGAGCATGTGGACCGGATAGGCGAACTCGTGATACACGTCGACCAGCAGGATTAGATCGCAACTGTTGGCCGGCAGCTTGGGATCGATCGGCGTGTTCTCGATCAGCTCGATGTTCTTGAGGCCTTCGGCCTTGGCCCGCTCTGACAACAGGTGCAGCATCTCGGGTTGGATATCAACCGCCAGCACGCGCCCTTGCGGCCCGACGCGGCGCGCCAACTCGATCGTGTAATAGCCGTTGCCGCAGCCCATGTCGCAAACGGTCTGGCCGGGCCGCACCGCAAGCGCTTCGAGCAGCTTGGGCGTGTCTTCTTCCTGGGCCCGCTCCGCGCGCGTCAGCCACGGCGCGCCATGAAAGGTCATGGTCGGCGCGATCACGCGCCCCTTGTACCGCTTGAGCGGCTTGGGAAGCCGCTGGGCCGACGTCGTCTCGTCCGCTTCATGCGGCGAGTCAGGTTCCGCAGCGACGCTGCCGCATGGCCACAGGCACGCGCAACAGCACAGCAAGATCCCAACCAGCGCGGCAGCGCGTCTCGACATGCGAGCCTACCGGATCAGCTTCAATTGGCTTTCGACTCGATCCACGAGTTCGAAAAGCTGTGCGTGCGTCTGCCGCATGTCCTCATACGGCTCCTTGATTCCGAATCGCCGACAATTGAGCAGCGCCCGCAGCCCTTCGGCCACCAGGCCCGCCTCGTCTCGGCTGAAATGCAATTCGACGCCGTCCGTCGTGTACGTGTCGATCGCCATGATGTTTCGGTCCCCCTAAACCGCCGGGCTAGCTCCATCCCCGGCTTTTATTTTATCGCCACCCAGCGGAAACAACCAAGACCAACCGACCGCGGCCGTGCTTTTAGAAATGCCCGCTTTCGTCGCAGGCCACCACGATCAAGCCGTGGCGATTGGCGAATTTAACCACTTCGGGCTCGTCGAGCACAATTGTTTTGCCGGCCTCGATGGCCAGCACGCGCGCGCCCGCTTCGGCCATGGTGCGCAGCGTGCCGACGCCGATGGTCGGCACGTCGAATCGCATGTCTTGTTGCGGCTTGGCCACCTTGACCACGGTGAACTCCCGGGCGCGACACAGTTTTCCCGCTCGGCAGATGCACTCGTCGGTTCCTTCAATCGCCTCGACAGCCAACACCGCCTGCCCTTTGACCACCACGCTTTGGCCCACGTCCAGCCGCCCCATCTCCTTGGCCATCTGCCAGCCGAACGCAATGTCTTTCAATTGCGCGGCCGTGGGCCGACCGGTAGTCAACAAGCCGCGACGCACCAACAGCTCCGGCGCAAAATCGGTCGCCGGCGCGAAATGTATTCCATCCATGGCAAACGCCTCGATGACTGCCGACAACAGCGTGTCGTCCTTTTTGTCTTTGCGAGCGGAAACAAAATGCGGCCAAAAGCAGCGGATCGTGCGCCAGTCGGGCAGATGCCGCAGCCAAACCGCCGGCTGGAACAACACCACCTTATGGACCTTGCCGGCCATGGTGGCCTGGCGCACGTCGTGTTCACAAAACCAGCGCGCCGCGCTGCCGAATTTGCCCAGCCCGACCCAATGAAACTCGTCGCACAGCTTGGCCAGTTCCGGGTCGGCGTGGTCCTTGATTCCTTGCCCATAAACGCGGAATCCGGCGGCGCGCAGCTTTTCGGCCACAATCAAGGGATAGCGTCCCCAGCCGGCCAACACGCCCACTCGCAGATTCTGCGCGGGCGCGCTCGCCTGTTGAGCAGTCGACAAGCGGGCGGGGCGAATTGTGGATTGTAGCGTCGCCATCAAGAACTTTTCGAGCTAGGCCGCCTCGCCGCGCACGCGTGGTTCGTCGCGCGGCGCGCTGGCGGCGCTGGCTTCCAACTGGGCCACTTTCGCGGTCAGCGCCTTCAAGTCTTTGCGCATCTCGGGCAACTTGGCCAGCGCCGCGAGCTTCAACTTTTGCTCGCGCTCTGGCGTCGCCGGAATGCCGATCATCCGCGTGCCGGCTTGCACATCGTTAATCACGCCGGCCATCGCGCCCAGTACCGCACCGGCGCCGATATGCACGTGATCGCGCACGCCGACCTGCCCAGCCATGACCACATAGTCGCCGGTCGAAGTGCTGCCGGCGATGCCGACCTGCGCGCAGAGCAGGTTGTGTTTGCCGATCTGGCAGTTGTGGCCAACTTGCACCTGGTTGTCGATCTTGGTCCCTTCGCCGATCACGGTGGCGCCATAGCTGCCACGATCGATGGTGGAGTTGGCGCCGATTTCCACCTCGTTCTCAATACGCACATGTCCCAGTTGCGCGGTGAGTTGGTGTCGCCCAGCGGCCTGCCGATAGCCAAAGCCAAACGCGCCAATTACCACCCCCGCGTGAATGATGACGCGATCGCCAACGTGAGTGTCTTCGTAGAGCACGACATTCGGGTAGATCACCGTGTGCGAGCCGATGCGGCAGCCGGCCAAAACGCGCACGCCGGGATGGATGATCGTGCCCGCTCCAATCTCCACATCGTCGTCGATGGTCGCCCCTGGGCCAATCTCTGCGCCGTCGGCGACGCGCGCCCAAGGACTGACATGCGCCAAGGGATGCACGCCATGACGGCCCGCCGTGCGGGACGGGCGAAACGCGCTGACCAAGGTTCCAAAAGCGGCATGCACGTCAGCCACGGCGATCGCCGGCAGCGCGGCGCTAGTGACATTGGCGGGGACGATCGCAGCGGCCGCTCGACACTCCGCCAATCTTGGCGTTTTGTCGATGTGATCGATCAGGGTGATGTCGCCCGGCTGGGCCTCGCACAGCACACGCGCGCCGGCAATGATGGGATCGGCTTCACCCAACACGGAGCCGCCAACCAGCGCGGCCAGTTCCGACAGGTGGAGCGCCATTTCGAGGAATCCTTTCCGATCGCGGCGAGTTCGCCCGAGATAGTGAAGATAAGGAGGATGCGGATGCTATTGATTCATCGTCCCAGCAACAAGACCGCTCAAATTGTCTTTGCCGGGTCGCTACTCTTATGGCAAACGTCCGCAGCTTCACGCGCCTGGCAACCTGGCGAGGCGGCTTGCTAGCGATGCTGGCGCGCCGCTGAGTCACCCCATCACGAGCACAGCCCATGAGCACATCAATTACCTGGCAAGTTAGCGCGTCGGCCAGTGGCTTTTGCGCCGCATGGCGTGCCTATCAGCGACTGCCGTTTGCCGACTCGGCGGTCGAAGCGGCGATCCGCGACTCGGCCGTGGCGCTGTTCGGCTGGGCGCAGACCACCGGTTGCGACCCAGATCGCTTTGCCAGCCACTTGCTACCACTCTCCGCGCAGGTTGCAGGCAACTTGGAACTGGCTCGATCGATCCTGGCCAAGACGCATGGTCGAGCGGCGATGGAACCAATGGAACGCCCGTTGGTTCGCATGCTCGACGATGTTGAACGGGCAAT
Source organism: Pirellulales bacterium (assembly GCA_019694455.1). NCBI lineage: Bacteria > Pseudomonadati > Planctomycetota > Planctomycetia > Pirellulales > Pirellulales bacterium. Next base: position 135,165 of record JAIBBY010000003.1, on the reverse strand, counting down.
GGCGTCGGTAGCGCCTCGTCTCGAAGACGAACTGCCGCTGCGCGTATCGCCGCTGCGCATGCAGTGGGAGGCGCGCGGCCCCGGCATGATGAATGTGGTCGAGCGCTGGACCGACCCCGGCTTCATCGCCGAGTCGGCGCTGGCGGTGCTGGTGCTGCCAGTCGTCGGCGGCGGCGGATTGGCGCATGCGGCGTACAACGCCATTTCGCTAGAAGCAGTGCTCGCCGATGGCAACCCTCGGCTGCCGGAAGTCTTGAGGATGGTCTGGCTGCTGACGCAACTCAACCTCGATCTGCCGCGTTTCAGCGAACCGCTGCCGTCGGCACGCGCCTCTCAGATCGGCGGCCTGGCGCTGATTCCACTGGTACTGTCCGCCGGCGCCGAAGTGGAATTGTGCGTGGCCAGCGAGGGCCTTACCGGCGAAGCGCTTCGCGCCTGGAGTGGCCCGGCGCGCGAAGCGCATGCCGCCCCACTTTGGGCCTGGTGGCGCACTTATCTCGAATCGCGTCCACCCTGGTCCACGGCGCTGGTCGCGCTCGATCAAATGCTGGGGGAGGCGAGCTGAACTGGGCGGCGTCAGGTGGCTCGCAGCATGCCGGCAATCTGGCCGCTGCGCAATAGCGATTGGGCCTGTTCGACTTGCAGGTAATAGTCGCGCCGTTCGAGCAGGCGGGCCGCCTCGTCGTCGACCACGGCCACCACCTCGCGATGCAGTTGCAGCGCCGACGCGGTGACCTGCGCGGTCACCGGTCCTTCGATCGTGTCGCGAATCGCCTTGGCCTTGGCCGGTCCCGTGGCCAACAACAGGCAGCGCCTCGACTCCAGAATGGTGCCGACCCCCATGGTGATCGCCAACCGCGGCACCTCTTCGGCGCCCGTGAAAAACCGCGCATTGTCGGCGATTGTCTCCGGCGCCAGAGTCTTGAGTCGGGTTCGGCTGCCCAGCGACGAACCGGGCTCGTTGAACGCGATGTGACCGTCGGTGCCGATGCCCAAGACCTGCAAGTCGATGCCCCCTTCCTCCTTGATGAGCTTTTCGTACTGCTCGCAATGCGCCTCGAAGTCGAGCGCGCGACCGTCCGGCACATGAGTGTTCCGCACGTCGATATTGACCTGATCGAAGAAATTCCGCTGCATGAAGTAGCGGTAACTCTGCGAATGCGTGGGACTCAGTCCAACATACTCGTCGAGGTTGAAGCTCACGACGCGGGAAAAGTCGAGTCCTTCGTCGCGGTGCATGCGAGTCAGTTCGGCGTACATGTCGAGCACCGTGCCGCCCGTCGCCAGCCCCAGCACGCAGGTCGGCTTACGCCGTATCAACTCGGCCACGAAACTGGCTGCCCGCCGGGCCACCTGCCCACGGTCGCGCTCCACAATCACCCGCATTCGGCAACTCCCGACCCAGCCTACTGGCGCCCCACATGCTAGCGACCCTTTTTTATCCCAATCGCAAGAATGTTCCAACGGGGGGCGCGCCGCCGCTCGTGGCGCAATGGTCTAGGTCCAGCGCGCCAAAGACCCCTATAATGGCCGCCAGCACACGGATGTGTCTCACTCCCCCGCTCTCCGCCAGGCAAGGGCCAGCATGCGAAGGATCGCCATCATCAATCAAAAGGGGGGCGTCGGCAAAACGACGACCGCCGTCAACCTCAGCGCCGCGCTCGCCGCCGCCGATCAACGCGTGGCGCTGGTCGATCTCGACCCGCAGGCGCATGCCAGCCTGCATGTGGGGCTCATGCCAGACGTTGACACGCCTTCGATCTATCATGTGCTTACGGGCGACACCCCGCTGGCCGAGGTGCGCGCCCTCTCACGGGACAACCTGTGGACCGTCCCGTCGCACATCGACCTGGCCGCTGCCGAAGTGGAACTGGCGGGCGTGGTGGGCCGCGAGATGATCTTGCGCGACAAGTTGGAAGAGGATCACCAGCAGTTCGACTATCTGGTGATCGATTGCCCCCCGTCGCTTGGCGTGCTGACCATCAACGCGTTGGCCGCGGTCGAAGAAGTGTTTATCCCGCTGCAACCGCATTTTCTGGCGTTGCATGGCTTGAGCAAGCTATTGGAAACGATCACTTTGGTGGGCAAACGACTCAATCCACGACTGCGCGTGACCGGAATCGTGCTCTGCATGTACGAGGCCTCGACGCGGCTGGCGCAAGAAGTAAGTCGCGACATTGAGGAGTTCTTCGCCGCGTCGCGCGATCGGCGCACGCCGTGGATGGACGCGCGGCCGTTTCATACCCGTGTGCGGCGCAACATTCGCTTGGCCGAGGCGCCGAGCTTTGGCCGCACCATCTTCGATTACGCCCCCGACTCGCACGGCGCCGAAGACTATCGCGCATTGGCGGTCGAGGTCTTGGGGCAGCGGTTGCCAGCCGGCGAGATCGCCGCTGCCGCCAGCGGTCAAATGGCGTAACGCGTACCACCGAACCGCCCCTGGGAGTTTGCGGCATGACGTTGTTGAAGGCGGAAGGACTGGTCAAGGTTTATGGCCGGCGGACGGTGGTCAACGGCGTGGATTTTGATGTCGACGAGGGCGAGATTGTCGGGCTGTTGGGGCCCAACGGCGCCGGCAAGACGACCAGCTTTCGCATGACCTGCGGCATGATCCAGCCCAACGCGGGGCGGGTAACGCTGGGCGAGCACGACGTGACGAACTGGCCCATGTATCGCCGGGCGCGCGACGGCGGTATGGGCTACCTGGCGCAGGAATCGAGCGTCTTCCGCAAGCTGACGGTCGAAAACAACTTGCTCGGCGTCATGGAAATGCTCGGCATGGAACGCGCCGACCGCATCGCCCGCTGCGATGAGTTGCTCGATCAGTTCAAAATCACCAAGCTGCGCAAGAGCCTGGCGATGTCGCTCTCGGGGGGCGAGCGGCGGCGGTTGGAAATCGCTCGCTGCCTGGTGTCGACGCCGCGCATCATCTTGCTCGACGAGCCGTTCACCGGCATCGATCCGGTGACCATCGCCAGCATTCAGGAGATTATTCGCAATCTGCGTGAGCGCGGCATCTCGATCTTGATCACCGACCATCAGGTGCGCGAGACGCTGCAGATCACCGACCGCAGCTATGTGATTCGCGACGGCCGCGTGCTGTGCCACGGCTCTCCGCAAGAAGTCCTGGAAAACCCAGAAGCGCGCAAATACTACTTCGGCGAAGGCATTGAGCTAGGAGAAATGCGGCGCCGCAGCGACGCCGCTTAGCTGCCTGTGCTACAGCCGGTATCGCTCGCCCAGCACGCAGGTGCTGAGCACCAGCGTCAACAAGTAACTGGCGCCACTGCGCTTGGACGGCTCCAGCGTCGGCATCTTGTCGAGCAGCACGCGCACGCCCGCGGGATCGAAGAATGGCTGCTGATCGAGCGCCGGTCCGCGCAGCACGTCGTTCATCAACTGGTTTAGTCGGCCGCCGGGATCAAGGCCCGACGGCGGCGCCAAAAACGGGTGCTTCTGGCGGCGGTACACGGTATCGGTGAGCACTGGCCGGGCCGCCTCGCGCAAGATGAACTTCTCGGTCATGTCGCGAATCTTGAGCGATACCGGGAGCGACTTGACCAGTTCGACCACATGATGATCGAGAAACGGCACCCGTCCCTCGATCGAATGCGCCATCTCCATGCGATCGCCCAGCATGTTGAGCAGGTAGTTGGGGAGCATGGACTTGGTCCAGAGATAGAGCGATTGGTTCACCGGATCACGACCGGCAAGCTGACCGTCGACATCGAACCGGTCGAGGAACACCTGAAAAGCGTCGCGCTCGGCGAACTCCGCCATGAACGGCGCTCGGAACAACTTGCGATAACGTACGGCGTTGGCCGATCGAGTTTCGAGCCAGGAAGGGGCGAAACCCAAACGCCGCGAAACGCTCTCCATGGAAAGAGGCGATCCGCTGGGCAACAGAATGCCGCGCGACACTTCGTTCTCGTCGTGCAATTTGGCCAAGAGCGCCTGCACCACAGCCGGGTCTTGGCCTTGGCTGTTGTAGAGCAACAAGTCACGGCGAAAATGCGCGTAGCCGCCCAAGATTTCGTCAGACCCTTCGCCTGTCAGCACCACTTTGTAGCCGTAGTCGCGCACCAACTCGCTCAGCAAAAACTTGGCCACACCGTGGGGATTGGCGGTGATGGTTTCGCTGTGCCAGACGGCATCGGCGAAGTGATCGGCCAGCTTGGTCTGGTTGACGAACAGTGGATGAAAGTTGGCGCCCGCGTGCCGCGCCATTTCTTCGGCCACCACCTCCTCGTTGAACGCAGCGGTGTCGAAGCAGAGCGTGAAGGCCTCGATTGGCTGCGGGTGATGCTGCGACGCGATGCCGAGAATGGCGCAGGAGTCGATGCCGCCGCTGAGATAGCATCCCACCGGCACGTCGGCCCGGAGACGAATGCGGATCGACTCGTCGAGCGCATCGCGCATCCGCTCGACATATTCCTGATCTGGCGCCGGGTTCGCCAATTCGCTGGCCAACGGATAATCGAAGTCCCAGTACCGCACGATTTGCACATGCTGGCGCGTCGCCAGCAGATAGCAGCCAGGCGGCACCTGACGGACCCCCTCGAACAGGCTGCGATCCTGATCGAAATAGACGTGCATCGCCTGAAAATACGACTCGTGATCCCAGCGCGCCGGCACGCCCGCCGCGAATAGCGCCTTGGCCTCCGAAGCAAGATAGACCGTGTCTCCCACTTTGGCCCAATAGAGCGGCTTGACGCCAAAACGATCGCGGGCCGCGAAGAGCAGGCCGTTTTCCTGGTCCCACAGCGCCAGGGCGAACTCCCCGCGCAGCCGTTTGAGACAGCTTGTGCCTAGTTCTTCGTAGAGATGCAAGGCGATTTCGCTGTCGCTTTGCGTGCGCAGTTGATGGCCGCGCTCGATCAACTCCTGGCGAATCGGCTCGTAGCCGTAGAATTCGCCGTTCACCACAATGTGGAGCCGCTCATTCTCATTGGCGATCGGCTGGTCGCCAGTTGTCAGGTCGATGATCGACAATCGCGCGTGCCCCAGCCCGATGGATCCGTCCGCCGAAAGCCACTGCCGCTGGCCGTCTGGGCCGCGATGGTGCAGCGCGGCCGTTGCCCGCGACAAGGCCGCGGGGTTGACTGGTTCGCGCGGCGACAGAACAGCGACAATTCCGCACATAGGAGCAATCCTGGCGTCACGCGGTGCTTGGCAAACGTGGCGAGCGGCCGGCGAAGTCAAAGCCGCCTAGGAGTTGAATCGACAGCGCGCGCGTCGTCAAGCGACCGTTGCTTCGACGTAAGCACAGCGCCCAACTTGCCTCGACAACGACCGGCCAAAATAGCACAGTCGATGCCAGTTCGGCGGTTGTACGGTCGCTGCGGCGCCTCGCCCGGCGGGTGCTGGCAAGGATAAGTAGTCTCCAGGCTGAACTTGAACGTCGTGAGCGTGGAGCAACCGTCGCTTGCAGAGCAGCGCCTCGTTCTCCCTGGGCGCAAGTCGTCGTGCCTGACAGATAATAGGCCAATAGCCAGCGCTCCGCCCGCAATTTGGCCGCGCTCGATGAGCGATTTTTCATTGGACCCACGTCCGATCGCCACCCAAAAATATTTGGGAACTGGGTCCGCTTGGCCGATTTATTGTCTCAAGGCTGCCGGCAACCGCCGCGTTCCGGTCGGTAAACACAGGCAGTCCCTTATCCATCCATTTTCAGACAAGGGGCCGCGGCGAATTTGGCTGGTTGTTGTGCCATTACGCCGCGGCGATCATGGCCATTCGAACGGGCCTGGCAAGATGATGAGCCGCTTTGCTCTTTGCTGTCGTGGCTTGAGTGTATGCGTCGTTGTGCTGGCATGGTCCACGGCCACGCGCGGCGCTGAGCAATCCACGAGCACCCAAGTCGCGCATGCGTTTTGGAACGCGTTTCTCAGCGCCAATGCCGAGGAAATGGGACAGCACTACGCCCCCCGCGTGACGATCAAGGCAGGGTCGGAACTGCTGAAACGAGACTATGCGCTGTCGCCCACCGGCGAACGCAACAAGGACCTGGTCACCGATCGTCGCGCGGTGATTCGCGCCTATCAGACGATGTTCGAGCGAGTCGGCAAGGCCCATTGGAACGATAGTTCCCAGAAGTTGCGACAGGTGGAACTGAGCTTCATTTCCGCCGCCGACAACAATCGCTATTTCGCACTCTTCCAGTGTCATCCCAGTCAGATGCTGGTGCAGGTCGAAACGCAGCCCGAACCATTGTATTTCGTGCTGGAACAAGACAGCCAACAGCGCTGGCAGGTGGTCGCCGAGGCCTTCGATTAATAGGGTCGCCGCGAGCGAGGCGACGCCGCGATTCCAGGGCACCCGACTCTCACTACCCAGGCTGCAAATCCACGTCGTCTCGTGGGCTCTCCAAAGGCGGCCGGCCAAACCGCGCTCGCAGCGCGTTCAGCGAGCGCAGCACCGCTGGGCGGCCGACCAGCCGCCGTTCCAGTTTGCGTTTGCCGGGAAAGTCCATCAGCCAAAGTCCGGCGAGCATGCCCAGGATGCCTTGGCCGGGCGTGAACAGCATCAAAACGCCAGCCAGAAACAGCAATCCTCCGGCGACGTTTTTCACCACGAGAAACGACACGCGCAGCATAGGATGGCGAGCAAGCGGGCTGACGGGCCGGCGAGGATCGCGCACAAAGTAATCGGCCGGAATCCACACGACGACTGCCGGCAGCACAGCCAAGCTCAACACGAAGGTGGCGGCCGATCCGGCGACTAACCAGCGTGCCGTCGTTGGGTCCATGGAATTGCGCCGGGCTGAATAGTTCGCATCATCGCTAGGTGGCTTGCGCCAAGCGTGTTAGTTTTTAACCAGTGGCGCGACGGTGGGGAACAACCAGGCGAAGCCGTGCGCCAAGAATCGTCTGGCCGAGAATTGACCCAATGGTTGCGTCGGACTTCGAAGCGGCGACATAAGGCATGTATTCATGCGTAGTTTCGCAGTGCTCGCAATTGCGGCCGTTGCACTCGCCTTGGCCAGCACGGCAGTGGCGCAGAATCCGCAAGAGGGCAAGCTTCCGGCGCCGGAGTTTGAAGGGGTTACCGAGTGGCTGAATTCCAAGCCGCTCAAGCTCTCCGACTTGCGAGGCAAGGTTGTGCTGGTCCATTTTTGGGCCTTTGGCTGTTCTAATTGCATCCATGACCACGACAAGTACCTGAAATGGCACGACCGTTTCAAGGATCGCCAAGACTTCGTGATGGTTGGCGTTCACACTCCGGAAACGCAGGCCGAGCGCGACCTGGCCAATGTGCGGGCCAAGGTCCAGGAGGTTGGCTTCCGGCATGCCATCGCCATCGACAACGAATCCAAGATTTGGGCGGCATGGCGCAATCGTTGGTGGCCAAGCATGTACTTGATCGATCGGGCAGGCAACGTGCGCTACGCTTGGGAAGGCGAACTGACCTGGAACAAGCAGCAGGGGCCGCGCATCATGAGCGACAAAATTGAGGCGTTGTTAAAGGAAGTTGCGCCCGTGGCGGAATAACGGTGGGAGCGAGCCACGATCACGGGCGCGACGTGATTCTCAAGACAATGGCGGCGCCGCACACCAGCGCGGCGGCTACCACCACACGAATCATGGAGATCCGCATTCCGACGATCGCGCCCCCCATTCCGCCGACCGCCATTCCCAGTGCAATTGCCAGCAGTGTTGCTCGTCGGGTCCGGCCCACGGCCCAGGCAGCGCCGCCACCTAATGCGGCCCCGGTGAACGCTCCCAAGATAATCGCCAACGTCACGATCGAATCGTTGCTTTGGTCCACATCAAACCGCGCCGATTGTAAAACGCCAAAGGCGGCCGCGAACGCCGTGAGCGCCAGCAACAGCTCTGCCAACGAATAGCTTCCGCTGGGCCGCGCGGCGGTGTTGTCCCTTCGAGTCGCTGAGTTGGCTTGCTCTTGGCTCACAAAAACAATCACCCTTGGCCAGGCTCAAACTCGCCAGCTTGGTAACGCCGCCAATAATCGTCGAGGGCGCGGCGCACCTCGCCGCCTAGCGCCACCACGCCAATCAAGTTGGGGATCGCCATCGAAAAGATCATCATGTCGCCGAAATCGAGCACATGCTCCGCGGTGACTATCGACCCCAGCACGACGAACGCCAGAAAGATTAATTGAAACACAATCGCGCTGCGTTGGCCAAATAGAAACGCCCAGCAGCGTTCGCCGTAATAGGCCCAGGTAATCATGGTCGCATAGGCGAACAGCACCATGATTACCGCCAGCATGGCTGGAAACCAATCGGCGACCGTCCCAAATGCCTCACTGGTGAGCAGCATGCCTTGGGCCTGTCCTGGCTGCTTGTAGACGCCGGTAATCACGATGAGCAGAGCAGTCACACTGCATACCACCACGGTGTCGATAAAGGGCTCCAACAGCGCCACGAAACCCTCTCGCACCGGTTCGTTGGTCCGCGCGGCCGAATGGGCGATCGACGCCGAACCGATGCCCGCCTCGTTCGAGAAGGCGGCTCGGCGGATTCCTTGCACCATCACGCCCAAAAAGCCGCCATAGATCGCTGCGGGTCGCAGCGCCCCAGAGACGATCTCCTGAATTGCCGGCCCGATCCGCGAGGCGTGCATGGCGATGATCACCGCGGCCGCCATGATGTACAGGCCGCACATGAATGGCACGATTCGTTCCGCCGCCAATGCGATGCGCCGAATGCCTCCCACGATGACCAGTCCCACCAATAACGCGCAAATCGCGCCGTAAGCCGCGGGAAACCGATCGAAGAACGATATCTGCTGGCGAACCACGGCCAGCGATTGATTCACCTGAAACGCGCAGCCACCCCCCACCGATCCTCCCATGCACATGACCGCGAACAAAGCGGCAAGCGCCATTCCCGCGCGTGGCCAGCCACGTGCGGCAAGACCCTCGCGTAAATAGTACATGGGACCGCCCGCCACGACCCCCGATCGGTCGATACGCCGATACATTTGTCCGAGCGTGCATTCGGCGAACTTGCTGCTCATGCCCACTAGCCCCGCCAGATTGAGCCACACAATCGCCCCCGGGCCCCCGGCGGCGATGGCAATGGCCACTCCGCTGATGTTGCCGAGTCCCAGCGTCCCAGATAACGCCGAACTGAGCGCCTGGAAGTGCGACACTTCTCCGGCGTCAGCGGGATCGTCGTAGTCTCCCTTGGTCAGTCGCACGGCATGCCAGAACCCGCGCAGGTTAATCAGTCGAAGTTGCAGAGTGAAATAGATCGCCCCCGCCATCAACCAAAAGAGCACCAGCGGGATCTCGGTGGAGAGTTGCTCGCCGGTGGCCCAGGTGTAAATACGCCCCAGATCGAAGAACAGCACCGACTTGATCGGTGTGACCAGCCATTGGCCAAAGGCATGATCGACCGCTTGTTCCCAGCCGCCGCCACCCTCCGCGGCCCGGGCCTGTTCGCCTGGCAGTAGCCAGTGGCAACCGAAGAGTGAAATCGCGACGTGGCGAAAACGCCGGAATAGGGCGAGATTTGACGAAAGCCAGCGGCAATCACTCACGTGCGATGGTCCCATCGAAAGCGCCCCCACTGCGATCGTTACGGGCACCGATTCCACCATACAAGGCCTTGCTAAGCAACGTGTTACGTGCCGGGCCCTATTTTTCGCATATATAATTGTCAAAAATGAGCAAACTGGTATCATTGCAGTGAGACATGAGCACATACCGCAACACGACCGAGACCGATAGCAAGTTACTCGACGTTTTGCGGGTAACCGGGGCACAAACCGTGTCTTCGCTGGCCGAAGCCAATTCGGTCACGCCAACTGCGATTCGGCAGCGTTTGAATCGACTCATGGCGGAAGGCCTGATCGAGCGAAACGTGACTCCCTCGCAGCGCGGCCGGCCTAGTCATCGGTATTCGCTGACCGAGAAGGCTCGCCGACAGGCTGGCTCCAATTTCGCGGATTTGGCGGTCGCGTTGTGGCAGGAGATTCGCGCCGTCAAAGACCCTGAAGTGCGGAAGGGACTATTGTCGCGAGTGACTCAATCGTTGGCGGCCAATTATCGTTCGCAGGTGCATGGCGCGAACCTGACTGAGCGAATGGAGTCGGTCAAGCAGCTATTCACCGATCGCGGGGTGCCGTTTTCGGTGGATGACTCCGGCGGCCTGCCGGTGCTCAGCGCTCACGATTGCCCTTATCCGCAGTTGGCGGAGCAGGATCGAGGCATTTGCGCGGTGGAGCGGATGTTGTTTGCCGATTTGCTGTCCGAGCCTGTCCGGCTGTCGCAGTGTCGGCTCGATGGCCATGCGTGTTGCCAGTTTCAGACCAATTGAGATTTCGATATAACAGGGGACTCAATCGTAAGTTACGGTCCCCCGCCAGGTAAATTCGCTATGACCAAGCCATGGATTGAAGGGCGTTTTGAAGAGAACGTCATCACGACGACGGTCGAACAGGCCATCAACTGGGCCCGCCAGTCGAGCATTTGGCCGATGACGTTTGGTTTGGCCTGTTGCGCCATTGAAATGATGGCGGCGGGCGCCAGCCGCTTCGATATGGATCGCTTTGGCGCCGGCGCCTTTCGCGCCACCCCGCGCCAGGCCGATCTGATGATTGTGGCCGGCACGGTCACCTACAAAATGGCGAGCCGCGTTCGCCGCTTGTACAACCTCATGCCCGATCCCAAGTACGTGATCGCCATGGGGGCTTGCACGGTCGGTGGCGGACCGTATTTCAAATACGGCTATCACGTGGTCAAGGGTGTCGACTTGGTGGTTCCGGTCGATGTGTACGTGCCCGGCTGTCCTCCCCGACCCGAAGCCCTGCTCGAAGGGTTGATGCGCATTCAAGACAAGATCAAAGGGCATCGGATCTCGAAGAAGCGCGCCAGTGTGACCTCCCTGGGTTGGCTGGGGACCGCGGGCCAGCTTGGCGAGCAACTGGAAGACGACTTGCCGATTCCGCACCACAGCGGCTTTGTCTCCACGCTCGAAGTGGAGCCCGTCACCGATCACCAGAAAATCACCGGCTAATCAAAGTAATTGAACGATGAAAGAAACTCTCCGCATCAAAGATTTGCATGTCTCGGTCGATGGCAAGCCGATCCTCCGCGGCGTGAATCTAGAAATTCAGCGCGGCGAGGTGCATGCCTTGATGGGGCCCAACGGGTCGGGCAAAAGCACGCTCGGCTATGCCATCATGGGGCATCCGGGCTACGAGGTGACCAGCGGCACAGTGGAACTGACTACCGCCGACGGTCAAACGCTGGACGTGCTGGCGATGGAACCCGATCAGCGCGCCCGAGCTGGAGTGTTTCTCGCGTTTCAGCGCCCCATGTCGATCCCCGGCGTCAAGATGGCCGATTTTCTCCGCCACGCGGCCACCAACGTGCGCAATCCGGATCGCAAGGAAGGTGAAGATTTGATTCCGATGCGCGACTTTCGCAAGGAGTTGCGTTCGAAGATGGAGCAGTTGCGGATCGACGCGGAGTTTGCCAAACGCTACGTCAACGATGGTTTCTCGGGGGGCGAGATGAAGCGGGCCGAGATTCTGCAAATGGCCATGCTGCGGCCCAAGTTCGCCATTCTCGACGAGACCGACAGCGGGCTCGATGTCGACGCCGTGCGATTGGCCAGCCAAAGCATCGCGGAGATCGGCGGCAAGGACATGGGCATCCTGATCATCACTCACCACGACAAACTATTGGAATACAACCGCCCCGACTTCACCCACGTGATGCTGGGCGGCCGCATTGTCGAGACCGGGGGCGCCGAACTGGCGGAGGAGTTGCACCAGCAAGGCTACGATCGCATTCGAGCGCAATATCCCGATGCGGCGACCGACAACCAGTCGATGCAAAAGGTAGAAGCGGTCGCTTAGCTGCGGGTCTGCGTAGCTACGGAGCGCGGCCACGATTGCTGCCGTCCCCCCCCCTACAAAACGAACGAACAAAGTTGCCGATGGCGACAGATGCCGAAGGCGTTAACCCACGAGCTACGATCATGGCGTCCGATCTGAAAGATCAATTCGAAGTCGGGCTCGGCGAGATCAACAAGTACGACTTTCGCAATCCCGAGCATTATGTCTTCAAGAGCCGCAAAGGGCTCGACGCCGAGATCGTCAATCAGATCTCGGAAATGAAGCAAGAGCCGGCGTGGATGCGAGATTTTCGCTTGAAGAGCCTGGAAATCTTCAATTCCAAGCCGATGCCGCTCTGGGGCGGTTCGCTCAGCGGAATCGACTTCAACGACATCTATTACTACATCAAGCCGTCGGAAGGCCAGGGGCGCACCTGGGATGAAGTTCCGGACGACATCAAGAAGACCTTCGATCGGCTCGGCATCCCCGAGGCCGAACGCAAGTTTTTGTCGGGCGTCAAGGCGCAGTACGAGAGCGAAGTCGTCTACGGTTCGCTGCGTGAAGACCTCGCCGAGAAGGGAGTCATCTTCACCGATACCGACACCGCCATCCGCGAGTATCCCGATCTGGTGAAGCAATACTTCTCCACGATCATTCCACCGACCGACAACAAATTCGCGGCGCTCAACTCGGCGGTCTGGTCTGGCGGTTCGTTCATCTATGTCCCCAAGGGGGTGAAGATCGAGTTTCCGCTGCAGGCGTATTTCCGCATCAACGCCGAGAGCATGGGACAGTTCGAGCGCACGTTGATCATCGTCGACGAGGGAGCCCAAATTCACTATGTCGAGGGCTGCACCGCCCCGATGTACTCCAGCGAGAGCCTGCACTCGGCGGTGGTCGAGATCATCGTCAAAAAGCACGCGCGTTGCCGCTACACCACCATCCAGAACTGGGCCAACAACATCTACAACCTGGTCACCAAGCGCGCCGTGGCGTATGAGAACGCGGTCATGGAATGGGTCGACGGCAACCTGGGCAGCCGCCTGACCATGAAGTATCCCGCGGTCTACATGCTCGAACCGGGAGCGCGCGGGGAGATTCTTTCCATCGCCTTTGCCTCGGCCGGTCAGCATCAGGACGCCGGCGCCAAGGTGGTGCATTCGGCGCCCCACACGTCGAGCCGCATCATCTCCAAGTCGATCTCCAAGAACGGCGGCCGCGCCAGCTATCGCGGTCTGGTGAGGATCGACAAAGGCGCCAAGAAGTCGAAGTCGAATGTCGTTTGCGACGCGCTCATCTTGGATCCCCACAGCCGCAGCGACACCTATCCTTATATCGAAGTCGACGAGCAAGACGTGATGCTCGGCCACGAGGCCAGCGTTTCGCGCATCGGCGAAGAGCAACTCTTCTATCTGCAAAGTCGCGGGCTGAGCGAGCCCGAAGCGAGCACGATGATCGTCAATGGTTTCATCGAGCCGCTCGTCAAAGAGCTGCCCATGGAATATGCCATCGAGATGAATCGACTCATCGAACTGCAAATGGAAGGTTCGGTCGGTTAGTCAACGCGTCAGCGCGAGCCGGCGCGGATCTGGCGCCACACTGATAGCGCCGACACGTCGCCGCTGGGTTGTCCTCAGTTCACTCCTACCTTTTCGTTGTCCAAGAGAACTCCATGCCGGAAACTTTGGCCCGCGCCGGCTTTACGACCGAGGCGTTTGAAGCGTTTTTGGCCGCGCGCCGCGAGCCCGAATGGCTTGTCGACCTGCGCCGCCAGTCGTGGAGAAAATTCGAAGAGTTGCCCGTGCCGTCGCGCAACGAGGAAGAGTGGCGGCGCACCGATGTCCGCATGTTGCGGCTCGATCGCTTTGCCTTTCCGTTGGACTCCGCCGCGTCGGAACCCAGCGCCGAGCCGCTGTTATCGCAAGGCGTCGAACTGGGCGGACGCACCGTAGCGCACGGCAGCGCGATCGTGCGGCAGGAACTGAACGCGGCCGATTCCAGTCGTGGCGTTTATTTTGGCAGCCTCGAAGCGGCAGCGCATACGCACGGCGACCTGATCCGGCGTCATTTGCTCACCCGCGCGGTGAATCCGGGCGCCGACAAATTCGCCGCGTTGCACGGCGCCGCCTGGTCGGGCGGCACATTGCTGTATGTCCCGCGCGGCGTGGTCATTGAACAACCGCTGCATATTTTTTCGGCCCTGGTCGATGCCGGCGTCGACTTCGGCCACACATTGGTCATCCTCGAAGACGACTCCGAAGTGACCTTGCTCGCCGAACAGGCGGGGGGCGCCGAATCTGGCTTGCACTGCGGGGCGATCGAAATCTTCGTGGGGTCTGGCGCGCGACTGCGCTATGTCAATCTGCAGAATTGGGGACCCGGCGTCTGGCACTTCGCTCATCAAAAGGCGATCCTCGCGCGCGACGCCAGCATGCAATGGACCATTGGCGCACTTGGCAGCCGGTTGGCCAAGGTCAACCAGCACGTGGCATTGGCCGGTGAAGGCGCCAGCGCCCAGGTGAACGGCGTCATGTTCACCGAGGGCAAGCAGCATCTCTCCTATCACACCTTGCAGCACCACGAAGCGCCAGGTTGCCACAGTGATTTGCTTTACAAGGGCGGGCTGCAAGACGCCTCACGCGTGGTTTGGCGAGGGATGATCAAGGTCGACCCCAACGCGCAAAAGACCGACGCATATCAGCGCAACGACAATCTGATGCTCTCCGAGGAATCGCGCGCCGACTCGATACCCGGCCTCGAAATCCAAGCCGACGATGTGCGCTGCACGCACGGCGCCACAGCGGGCCGAGTGGACGACGACCAGATATTTTATCTCCGCGCGCGCGGACTCACTCGCAACGAGGCGATTCGCGCGATCGTCGCTGGTTTCTTTCAGCAGGTCTTTGACCGCATCACCATCGAGAGCGTGCGCGAAGCGCTCGGCCAGGCAATTGGTCGCCGCATCCGGCACTACAATTGACTTCCATGACTCAACATCAGTTCCATCGCGTCGCCAAGGTGACCGATGTCCCCGATCCTGGCAAGGAAGTCGTGGAGGTCGAAGACCGGATGGTGGCATTGATCCATACCGCCGGACATTACTACGCCATTGACGACATTTGCACGCATGATGGCGGCCCCTTGGCGGATGGAGAGCTTGACGGCTACGCCATCATCTGTCCTCGGCACGGCGCGCGGTTCGACGTGCGCGATGGCCGCGTGCTCGCGTTGCCGGCCACACGTCCCACGGTGGCGCATGAAGTGAAGATTGAAGGGGACGAGGTTTTCGTACGGCTCACGAAATGAGAGAATTTTTGCAGCAAGCTGGCGCGGCCGAGCGCCGCAATTCCCTGGGACGCGAAGAAAGCGGTGATTGACATGCCGGTAGTGGAAGAAAACATTCGCGAGACGCTCAAACAGGTCGTCGATCCCGAGTTGTTTGTCAACGTGGTCGACCTGGGCCTGGTCTATGAAGTGCGCACTTCCGAAGTCGACGACAAGACGAACATCGAAATCGACATGACGCTCACCAGCCCCGCCTGCCCCGCCGGTCCGCAACTGGTGGCCCAGGCCAAGCAAGTGGTGGGCGCAATGGAAGGCGCCGGCGCCGTCGATGTCAAACTGGTGATGAGCCCTCCCTGGACTCCCGATCGCATGACCGAAGACGCCCGCGACCAATTGGGCATCTTTTAGCTGGCACTGCCTCCATCGGTGGGGGGCTGCGCGACTCGCGCCGCTTGCGAAACGGGGACTAAATCGGTAGGTTCGATAGGCTTCACCGCCTATCGACACGGATTGTTCCCTTTCCCCTCCGCCTCATGCCTTCCGCGCTGCCCGATTCACAACGGATCGTCATCACCGGCGTCGGCCTGACTGCCCCAAACGGCAACTCGCTCGACGAGTTTCGCACTGCGCTTTTGGCGGGCCAAAGCGGCGTCGTGGAGTACGACATTCGCTATGTGGGGACCACGCTAGCGGGCATCTGCGACTTCGACGAGTTGCGCTATCAAAAGAAGAAGGAGGTGCGGCGCGGCACCCGAGCGGGGGGGGTGGGAATCTACTGTGCCCACGAGGCGATTCTCGACTCGGGCATTGACTGGCCCAACGTCGACCGCGCTCGAGTCGGCATCTATGTCGGCGTCACCGAGCATGGCAACGTCGAAACCGAGAACGAGATTTATGAAATCAAAGGGTACGACTACGACACCAAGTTCTGGTCGCACCACCACAATCCGCGCACGGTGGCCAACAATCCGGCCGGCGAGATTTCGCTCAACCTCGGCATCACGGGCCCGCATTACACGATTGGCGCGGCGTGCGCGGCGGGCAACGCGGGCATCATCCAGGGCGCGCAAATGCTGCGGCTGGGCGAATGCGATCTGGCGCTTGCAGGCGGCGTTTCCGAAAGCGTGCGCACGTTTGGCATCTTCGCCAGCTTCGCCAGCCAAGGCGCGCTCGCCAAACACGAAGACCCGGCCAAGGCCTCGCGCCCCTTTGATGTTGATCGCAATGGCATCGTGGTCTCCGAAGGAGGGTGCCTCTACGTGCTGGAACGGCTGACAGACGCCAAACTGCGTGGCGCCAAAATCATTGGCGAAATCGCTGGTTATGCCATCAACAGCGACGCCACCGATTTTGTGTTGCCCAACTCCGAGCGCCAAGCCGAGTGCATGGAACTGGCCCTGCGGCGCGCCGGCATTGCAGCGGACGAGATCGACATTGTCAGCACGCACGCCACCGGCACTGGCGCCGGCGACGCGCAGGAATGCCAGGCGCTGCGCCGCGTGTTTGGCGAGCAGCGCGCCGCGATCAACAACTCCAAGAGCTTCATCGGCCACACCATGGGCGCCTCCGGCGCATTGGAACTGGCGGGCAATTTGCCGTCGTTCAACGACCGTGTGTGTCATGCCACCATCAACGTCGATCGGCTTGATCCCGAGTGCGAGGTGCGTGGGCTGGTGACAGGCGAACCGCGCGAGCTGCATCGCGTCGATTATATTCTCAACAACTCCTTCGGCATGTTGGGCATCAATTCGGTGCTCATCGTCAAACGCGTCTGAATAGAGAAAGGCTGGAGCCCTAGCATGACTCGCGACGAAATCCGCGATGCGGTTCTCGACATCCTCACCGACATCGCCCCAGATGAAGATCTGAGCGAACTCAAGGACGACGTGCCGTTTCGCGAGCAGCTTGAGCTCGACAGCATGGATTTTTTGGACATCGTGATGGAGCTGCGCAAAAAGTACCGCGTGCAGGTGCCCGAAGACGATTATGTCGAGCTGCGCAGCATGGACACCACGGTCACCTACCTCGAACCCCTGATGCGCGAACTGCAAAAAGTCTGATTCGCCCTCCACCATCCACAGCTACTCGCAAGCCCACGCGCGCCGCTCGTGGGCTTGCTCCGTTTCCCTGGTCCACGGATTCCGCCGGCTCATGTACGACACGATCATCATCGGCGCCGGCATGTCGGGCCTCGCGGCGGGGATTCGCCTGGCGTACTACGACCAGCGCGTTTGCATTTTGGAACGCCACACCACGATCGGTGGGCTGAATTCGTTTTATCGCATTGGTTCGCGCAACTACGACGTCGGCCTGCACGCCATCACCAACTACCTGCCTAAAGGCGCCAAAAAGGGGCCTTTGGCCAAGATGCTGCGCCAGCTCCGGTTTTCGTGGGACGATTTCGCGCTGGCGCCGCAGCGCGGGTCGTCGATCGCATTCCCTGGCGTGCGCCTGCGCTTTGACAACGACTTTGAGCATTTGGCGGAAGAAGTCGCCCGGGCATTCCCGCGAGAAAAGGACAACTTCCGCAAACTCTCGCAAGAAATCATCGACTACGACGATCTCGATCTGGCGGGCGCCGAGCAGTCGGCCCGCGCTCGCGTGAATCAGATTATCCGCGATCCGCTGCTGGTCGAGATGCTCTTTTGTCCGCTCATGTACTACGGCAGTGCCCGCGAGAACGACATGGAGTGGGGGCAATTTTCCATTATGTTTCGCAGTATCTTTCTGGAAGGATTCGCGCGGCCGCTGGCCGGCGTCCGCTTGATACTCAAGAATCTGGTCCGCAAGTTCAAAGGGCTGGGGGGCGAGTTGCGGTTGCGCTCCGGCGTCAATCGCATTCACGTCGCAGATTGTCGCGCCGGCGCTGTGCTGCTCGACGACGGCACGCGCATCGAGGGCCGGAACATTCTCTCGTCGGCCGGTTGGCTGGAGACCATGCGACTCTGCGACGATGTCAGCGCCGAGCAGAGCCAGCCAGCAGGACAACTCTCATTTATCGAGTCGATCTCCGTTCTCGATCGTCAGCCAAGCGCCCTGGACATTAATGACACCATCGTATTCTTCAACGACTCGGAAAAGTTCGACTGGCAAAAGCCCGCCACGCTGGCCGATCATCGCAGCGGCGTGATCTGCATGCCGAACAACTTTGTCTACGACGAACCGCTGGCGGAAGGAATGATTCGCGTCACCAATCTGGCCAACTTCGACCAGTGGAACGCGCTCCCCGAGAGCGAGTATCGGCTGCAGAAGCTCGCTGTCTACGATCGCATGATCGAATCGGCCGTCCGCTTTGTTCCGGACTTCCGCTTTGCCGCCATCGACACCGACATGTTCACGCCGACCACCGTGCGCCGCTACACAGGGCACGACAACGGCGCGATCTACGGCTCGCCGGAAAAGCACTACGACGGCCGCACGCATCTCGACAATCTCTTTATTTGCGGCACGGATCAAGGATTTGTCGGCATCGTTGGTACACTGATCTCCGGCATCTCCATCGCCAACCGCTACCTTCTCAAGTAGGCCCACCATGCCGAAAGACTTTCTCAAGGGCGTCCGCGACGAGTACGACGTCGTCGTCATCGGCTCGGGTTTGGCTGGTCTCACCGCCGCCAATACCTTGGCCAAAGCAGGCAATTCAGTCCTGTTGCTTGAGCATCATTATCAACTGGGCGGCATGGCCACCTGGTTCAAGCGCCGCGGCGGCCACATCTTCGACATCTCGCTGCACGGTTTCCCTGTCGGCATGATCAAAAGCTGCAAGCGTTACTGGACCAGCGAAATCGCCGATTCCATCGTGCAGCTCAAGAACATTCGTTACGACAATCCGATGTTCTCGCTCACCACCAGTTTTACACGCGAAGACTTCACGCGGTTGATGATCGAGCATTTTGGCGTGCCCGCCGAGCAGGTGCAGGCGTTCTTCGACTATGCCCGCGGCCTCAATTTTTACGACGATCAATCCATGAACGTCGGGCAGTTGTTTGAGAAATTCTTTCCAGGCCGCGAAGACGTGATTCGCCTATTGATGGAGCCGATCACCTATGCCAACGGCTCGACGCTGGAAGACCCCGCGGTAGCCTACGGCATCGTGTTCTCGAACTTCATGTCCAAGGGGGTTTACACCTTTCAAGGCGGCACCGATCGCTTGATTGGCCTGATGCGCGACGACCTGGCCCGCAACGGAGTTGATGTCCGTATTCGCGCGGCTGTCGAGCGCGTCTTGGTCCGCCATGGCAAGGTCGCTGGCGTGGTCGTCAACGGACGAACCATCCGCGCTCGCTCGGTCGTCTCCAACGCCAATCTCAAGAGCACCATTTTCCGGCTCGTAGGCGAGGAGCATCTCGATCGCAAATTCATCGACGAAGCCCGCGCCGTACGGCTCAACAACTCAAGTTGTCAGGTCTATATGGCTTTGAAACCGGGCGACGAGCTGGATGAAGCGTGCGGCGACCTGCTGTTCAGCTCCAAAGCGCCGCTGTTTCGCACGGAGTCGTTGCTCAGTCGCCAGGTCACCAGCCGCACGTACTCGTTCTACTATCCCCGCACGCGCCCGGGCAGCAATCGGTCGTTGATCGTTTCCAGCACCAACGCCAATTACGACGATTGGGCCAATCTCTCCGAGGAAGAATATCAGGCCAGCAAGGCCGATCTCGTGGAGACGACCATCGAAGCCGTATCCGAATATGTGCCCGGCATTCGCGAGCGACTTGATTGGGCGGAAGCGTCCACGCCGCGCACCTTTGAGCGCTACACCTGGCATCTGGCGGGCGCCAGCTTCGGCACTAAATTCGAAGGGCTCGCCGTCAGCCGCGCGCTGCCCGAGCAAGTCGCCGGGCTCTATCACGCCGGCAGCGTGGGCATCATCATGTCGGGCTGGTTGGGGGCGGTGAATTATGGCGTCATTGTCGCCAACGACGTGGACGCCTATTTGGCCAGGCAATCCGCCGCATCGATGGAAGCCACGGTGTGACGGCATGACGCTGCAACAGATTCTCGCGGCGATACCGCATCGGCCGCCGTTTCTCCTGATCGACGAAATCGTGGAATGCGACGACGCGCGGATTGTGTGCCGCAAGCGATTCACTGGCGAGGAGTATTTCTACGCCGGTCATTATCCTGGCCAGCCCATCACACCGGGCGTTCTGCTGTGCGAAGCGGCGATGCAGGCCGGCGCGGTGCTGTTGTCGCGACACGCGGAGGCCGCCGCTGGCAAAGTCCCCGTCGCCACGCGCATGAACGATGTGCGTTTCAAACGCGTGGTGCGTCCCGGCGACACCATCGAGATCGAAGCCGTCTTAAGAGAGCGATTGGCGGAGGCTTTTTTCCTTGACGCCAAAGTCACCTGCGAAGGCAAGGTCGCGGTTCGATTTGAATTCGCTTGCACACTGGCCCATGTGGAGCAGGCGTGATGGACTTTCTCGGGTTGGCGGGCAAGACCATCCTGGTGTTTGGCGTCGCCAATCGAAAGAGCGTCGCCTTTCATGTTGGTCGCTTGCTGCACGAAGCTGGCGCGCGGGTCATTTATTCGGTCCGCAGCGCCGAGCGGCAAGCCGGGCTGCGCAAGTTGCTTGCGGCCTCCGATCCCGACGCCGAGATTCACGTTTGCGACATCGAGTTCCCGGAACAGATTGCTGCGCTGCGCGACCAAATTGCACAGCGCCACCAGCGTTTGGACGGCATCGTGCATTCGATCGCCTTTGCCGGCTATGAAGATGGTCTCAAACCATTTCACCAGACATCCAAACGAGATTTCCTGCGCTCAGTCGATATCTCGTGCTACTCGTTAATCGCCATCGCACAGGCGTTTGAACACCTGCTCGACGCCGACGCCTCGGTCGTCGCTATCTCGATTTCCACCACTCGGATGGCCAGTGAAAACTACGGCTACATGGCCCCAATCAAGGCGGCGCTCGATTCGGCGATTGTCTTTTTGGCGAAGGCGTTCAGTCAATTCTCGCGCGTGCGCTTCAATGCGGTTTGTCCGGGCCTGCTCAAGACATCCGCCTCCGCCGGCATTCCGGGCTATGTCGACGCCTATCTCTATGCCGAACAGGCCACGCTCCGCAAGCGCGCGCTGGAGACCGAAGAAGTGGCCAATGCGGTCGCGTTTCTCCTCAGCCACCGTTCCAGCGGCATCAACGCCAGCCAACTTGTGTTGGACGCGGGCATGTCGGTGAATTACTTTGATCGCGAGATCGTCGCCAAGGCCTTGCGGCCATAATAGCCGGTTCGCGGCGCCTGTGGTTACCTGCCCCGCACACCCCAATCAAGAAGCAACACGCATGATCGGAACGCCGCGCCGTACGTTGTCCGTCCTGGTGCTTGTCGCAAGCCTGTTCCGCAGCGCGATCTGTCTTGCCGCGGCACCGAGCGCGGCCGACAATCCCTTTGCCGCGCACAACGCCTATCCGTGGCGACTCTATCCCAAGGACCGCTTCGACCGCGCGCTCAACTCGGGACTCAAGCATCTCGAAGTCGATGTGACCTACGATCCGACGCGCAGGGCGGCAATCGCCACGCACGACGCCGAACCCACCGGAAAAGAGACCGAACTGGGCGAGTTGCTCACACCTCTCTGGAAGAAATGGGGCGCAGCGCCTGACGATGGCCATACCTTGATCATCGATTTCAAGTCGGCCAGTCCCGATCTGGTGAGCGCTGTCGCCACGGTTCTCGCTGCTCAGCGCAAACTGCTCTCCAGCGCCCCCAAGTCCAATCCCGGGAACTTCCAGCCCGGCAAGATCACGGTATGTCTCTCGGGGACTGGCGCCGCGCATCGAGTCTATTGGGACAGCGTGCCGGCGGATGGTGAGCTAATCGCCTTCTCAGACGACACGGGGCGCCCCGGCTCATGGCAGGAGGATCCCGCTTCCTACGTCCCTCAGCAGCCAGTCGGGTTTGTTCGCTTCATCAGCCTGGAGAAGCAGAATTTCATGGACGCGCCACGTTCGCGCGGCGACGACCACATCTCTGTCGAACGAATGCGCCAAGCGATCGCCGCCGCCGATGCCGGTGGTTATCGACTGCGCATCTACACGGTCAATCCGGGGCGGCGGACTGGCGGCGATGGATGGAACACCGCCTACTGGGACGCTTGCGTCGCCGCCGGCGTGCACATGATCGCCACCGACGCCTACGATGTGGCGCGTGACTATTGGCAAAAGCGCGCGTCCGCGCCCCATTGAGTGCCGTTGTCTGAGATTACTGCGCACAACGCGCGATGCGATCAAGCAGCATTGCCCGCGTGACCCAGTGACCTGGCCGTGTAATTTTTGCATCGGACGCCATCTCGAAGTAAGTTGCTGTGGCAATTGTTCGCGCGCTCATTCGCTCACCCGGCAGGAATAGAATGCTCCATTCCAAACACAACATCCGCCTTTTGATCTTGCTGCCGCTTCTCGTCGCATCGCGCGCCAGCGCGGAGGCGCCCAAAGCGTTCGTGGGGGCGCGAATCATCACAATCTCCGGGCCAGAGATCGAAAAGGGCTCGCTGTTGATCGAGGGAGGCAAGATCGTCGCCGTTGGCCCCGTTGCGGAGGTGGCTATTCCCGCCGACGCCGAACGTATTGAGGTCGCCGGACGCGTCATCATGCCTGGACTGATCTGCACGCATAGTCATGTGGGCGGCATCGGGGGCGCCGACGGCAGCGGACCCATCCAACCGGGGGTCCGCATCTTCGATTCGCTCAACGTGCGCGATTCGGGCTTCAAGCGCGCCTTGGCCGGCGGCCTGACCACCCTCAACATCATGCCCGGTTCGGGGCATCTGATCAGCGGGCAAACACTCTATGCCAAGTTGCGATTCGCCGCGCCCGGTCCGGCCAAGATCGACGATCTGTTCATCCTTGGTGAGAACAAGCAACCGCTGGGCGGCCTCAAGATGGCCAACGGCACCAACTCGATGCGCGACGCGCCGTTTCCGGGCACGCGCGGCAAATCGGCCTTCCTGGTGCGTGAACAATACATCAAAGCCCGCGAGTATCAGGCCAAGATCAATCGCGCCGCGGGCGACCCAGAAAAGATGCCCGATCGCGATTTGCATTTGGAAGCGCTCGTCGAGGCGATGCAAGGCAAACGGGTCGTGCATCATCACACACACCGCCACGACGACATCATGACCGTGATTCGGCTGTCGCAGGAGTTTGGCTTTCCGGTGGTGCTGCACCATGTCAGCGATGGCTGGAAGATTCCGGCGGAGATCGCCGCCGCCAAAGTCCCTTGTTCCATCATCCTGCTCGATTCTCCCGGCGGGAAGTTGGAAGCGCGCGACATATCGTTTCGCACGGGCAAGGTGCTGGTCGATGCCGGCGTGCGCGTCGCTTATCACACCGACGACTGGATCACCGATTCGCGCATCTTCCTCAGATCGGCGGCGATGGGCGCGAGGGCAGGGCTTCCGCGTCAGGCCGCGCTGGAGGCGGTGACGCTCGCTGGCGCGGAGATGCTCGGCCTGCAAGAGCGAATTGGCTCGCTCGCTCCAGGAAAGGACGCCGACTTCGTCATCCTCAGTGGCGACCCTTTGAGCGTCTATGCCAAAGTCTTGGAGACCTGGGTCGAAGGGCGCCGGGCGTTCGATCGCAACAACCCTGCCGATCGCCTTTATGCGGTGGGGGGGTACGGCGCGGGACACGATCAATCCCCCTACCTTTGCTGCTATGACGACGTGCAGCAGGGAGACCAAGAATGAGCCTGCTCAATTTGTGCCAACAAGACTTCAATCTTTGCGACCGACGTGTCTCGGCAACGGCGGTGATCTTGACGTTGCTGGCAGCGTTTGGGGTTGTTCCCACGCAGATCCATGCGCAAATCGCGGTTCGCGGCAAGACGATCCATACCATGGCCGGACCGCCAATCAAGAACGGCGTGGTGGTCGTGACCGATGGCAAGATTGCCGCCGTGGGTCCGGCGGCCAAGGTCGATATCCCCGACGGTTATCGAGTGCTCGCAGCGCAGGTCGTCACTCCCGGTTTGATCGACGCGCACAGCGCGCTCGGCCTGTCGGGCATGCTGAATCAGCCGCAGGATCAGGATCAACTCGAACATTCGTCCGCGATACAGCCAGAACTGCGCGCCATTGACGCCTACAACGCCCGCGACGAGTTGATCGCCTGGGTACGCAGCTTTGGCGTAACCACCATTCACACCGGCCACGCGCCTGGCGAGTTGATCTCCGGCCAGACCCTGGTTGTGAAAACCAATGGTTCAACCGTCGCCGACCAATTGCTGATCGATGCGCGGGCCGTGGCCGCCACCTTGGCCGACTCCGCCATGAAGGAAGGCGCCAAGTCGCCGGGCACCCGCGGCAAGATGATGTCGATGCTGCGGGCCGAACTGCTCAAGGCCAAGGAATACGCCGCCCGTCATCAGCGTCATGCAGAGGCGCAGGCCAAGGCCGCCAACGAAAGGCCGGCCGGCGAGAAGCCAGCCGGCGAGAAGCCAGCCGATGACACGAAAGAGGGGGACGAGAAGGAAGGCGACAAACCCAAGGCTCCCGACAGTCCTCCGGCGCGCGATCTGAAGCTGGAGACGTTGGCGCGCGTGCTCGCCGGCGAGTTGCCGCTGTTGATCACCGCCAACCGTGCTCAAGACATCGCCAGCGCGCTGCGCTTGGCCGATGAGTTCGACATCAAGCTCTGGCTCGACAGCGCCGCTGAGTCTTACCTGTTGATTGATGAAATCAAACAGGCCGGCGTGCCGGTCATCATTCATCCGACGATGGCCCGCGCCATGCATGATCGCGAGAACATGAGCATGGAGACGGCTGCCAAGCTCGTCGCGGCTGGCATCCCCGTCGCGTTGCAAAGCGGATACGAAGCGTACGTTCCCAAGACGCGCGTGGTGCTATTCGAAGCCGCGCAAGCCGCGGCCAATGGGCTTTCTTTCGAGCAGGCGCTGGCCACCATCACCACCAGCGCGGCCCGACTGCTTGGAATCGACGACCGAGTCGGCTCGATCGTCGTCGGCAAAGACGGCGATCTGGCGCTCTACGATGGCGATCCGTTTGAATACGCCACCCATTGCGTGGGCACAATTATCAACGGCCAGCTTGTCAGCGAACGCGAAAGAGAGTGACGCAAATCAAGGCGGCCAGAGACAGCAACCATGTCGATGGCTCTGGAATCGGCAGAACGCCGGCGGACGCCGGCATAAAGTGGTCTGCCCAAATCGTGTAGTCAGCGCCGTCGACCTGGCCATCTCGATTGAAATCTCCCTCGGAAAGCGAGCCGACGCTTTGAAAGTGATCGGCCCAAATCGTGTAGTCGGCGCCATCGACCTGGCCATCGAGATTCGCATCGCCCGGCGTTCCAAATTGTGTTTGTCCAATCGCGGCGACGGCCGCGCTGAAATTGCCAGCCGTTTCCCCACGGTTGAACGCCAGCACAAACGGAGATGACGTATCGAGTCCCGGCGCGGTGAGTTGCAGCACCACGGCGTACACGCCGACGGGGGCATTGGACGGCAAGGTGTAGTACAGGTGCTGATGCCAGCCGGTGGCGCCGTTGTAAGCGCCGATCATCAGGCCCGACTGGAAAAGTGTGTCGTGGTCGATGTCGACCGCATCCGCTGCTTCGTTCTCGATGGTCAAGGGGAGAGGCGCTTCGCTGAGCGCTCCGGCTGACCAATAGAACAAGTTGTCCACCACATTGAAGGAGATCGACTTGCCCGACGGCACTCCGCTGGCGGCCGATTGCACTCCAAAGCCGGGTAGCTCGCTTTGGTAAAGCAGTCCCCCCAACGACTCCATTGTGGCGGTGTAAATGTTCTTGTCTGTGGCTAGCTGGCCACTGTCTGCGGTAATCATGACGGGCAGTCCATGCGCCGCCGCCAAGACGGTCGCGCTAAGGACGTATACGAGAGCTAAACACGTTGATCGCAGCATGGCAAAGTCTCATCTCGGGTCTTGATTGTTTGACATGCGGCCTGTTGGCCGCGCGTGGCACGGAATTTCGAAATCAGGCACGTGTGCGCTGCCAGAGTGCGGCGCCCAGCAACAATAGGCCACACCCAAGCGTGGACAGCCCCGCAGGCTCTGGGACCGCGGCAAGAATAGCGGCGGCGCCGGCGGCGTATTGGTCATCTGTCAGGCCGTTGTTGCCGATCACCCAGAAAATGTCGGACGTCGCGTAGCTTGGCGACTTGACTCGGAACCCGACCGCATAGAGACCAGCGGGCGCGTCTTCAGGTAGATAGAAATTGACGGTTCCGTGCCAATCAGCCTGTGCGGCGTTGTAGTCGCCAATCACCAGTCCCGGGGCAAAGGTGTCGCTGGGATCGACCAGCATGCTGAAGGTCGAACGCCGCAATTCGACGGCGACTGGCGATGACGCCACGTTGGCGCCGTTCCAGTAGATCAGCGCCTGTCCGGCATAACCGGAGCTGGAATGCGCGGCGCCCGTCACATCGAAGCTGGTGGTCGTGCCGTCGGCAATGCCATCGGCAGGGCTATGGATGCCAAAACCAGCCTGAAAGCGGAGTTTGTTGACGCCCGAGAGAACCACGGGCTCAAAATGAGCTTCTTCTCCCCAATAAGTCTGTTGATTCGGGGCAAGCGTGTTGCCAGTGGCGTGGTACTGCACATGGATCCCGTGTGCCGCAAGTTGGCGACCGCAAACAGCGGTGAGGAGAAGGGTCAAACAAGTCAAGCGAAAGGATCGATAATTCATCGCAATGTCTCCAGGTGAACGCATATCCGGCGCGGCGAACGAAAGGGTTGGCTCAGCGCCAGGTGGATTTCATCAATGAGCGGTCCATCGTCGCTCGATACGCGAACGACGACGTCGATTCAGCTCATTAGCGTTTCTCGGAAGCTATTGCGGATTAGGGATTGAGTTTGGCGAAGTTCTCGCCCCGATCGGCGAAGCCTTTGACGGCGTCGCCGGCCATGGTTTCAACATGACCGTCGGCGTACAGATAGTGCGCCACGCCTTGCGACTTGTCCTCGACATAGCTCGACCAATGTCGATCAGGCTGAACTTCGGAAATCAAGCTGTACCAGACGAGCTTGCGCTGGATGTTTCGCTTCGAGAACCAGAGCGAAGGGTGGGCATGCTCGTAGTTGAGCAGGCTCTGCTCGCTTGATTTGGCTAGTCGATAGCGGTCGTCGGACCCCTCGAACACCGTAATGGTGTGCGAGGTGTCCTTCATCTTGTGCAGATTGCGCTGGGCATCTGGTCCCGGAATCGCGATGTACTCGTTAATCACGTAGCTAGTCGTCTCGGCTTGCTGTGGCCACTCATCGGCCTCGCGATCGCGTGGACACACTCGGATCTCATTTACGCTTTCGATGAACGGCGCCAGAGTATGGACCCACGACTTCACCTGATTGGGGTCGAGCGTGGCATGATGCGTTTGCGGAAAGTAGCCGCCGCGCGCGCCGGCAAACAGCGTCAGACCAATGCCAATTTGATGCAGATTGTTGGCGCAGCGTGTCGCATCGGCCGCTTGACGCGCGGATTGCACCGCTGGCAGCATCAAACCGATCAACAGCCCAATGATGGCGACAACCACCAGCAGCTCGACGAGCGTGAAACCTCGGCGAGGCATGGCCGATCCTCCCAGCAAGCGCGCCGGAGGCGCGCAAGCGCATCGATGTGAAGCAATTGGAAGTAGAGACCGCTACCACCAAAAGCGATGGCGCAGCATAGCGCCACGAGCCATTGCAGGCAGACGGACGACGACGAGCTAGGCGCGCTCAAGTCGCGGTGGCGGGACGGGAGGATCGGCAATCGGGGACATGCTCACATCGTTGTGCGACGAGAGCCAAGCGCACGCAAGTTGAATAATGTCATGATCGACAGGCGCTGGCGGCGGCAATACTGCGCCGGCGGTCAGCCAAAAACTAACCAACCCTTGACACTTGCTAGCGCCGACTGACAGCACCCAGCGACTTGCCAGAACGCTGGTCTGCCGACCGGCCAGGCGCTGACGAACCTGGCAGCAACTGCCGGGTTGTTTTTCGCGCTTTGTATCCGAAGCCGCCGCGACCGATGACGGCGCTGTGCGCCCATTCGCCGCGTACCAGGCCCTCTGCTGCGCGCGGGTAAAGCAACAACATCGCTGGGCGCACTGTTCTGCCGAGCGACACCCGCAGTGGTGACCTTGGCATGGAAACGGCTTGTTGTCAGTTGCCAGCCTGGTCACGACCGGCGCCGGGACGCCAAGCGTCGTGGCCAAATAGGCCGCGGCGCACGCCAACAATGTGCCTTGGCGAAGTCTTGGAAACTGGCGTCGAAGGAATCGCTGCATTGACGCGCGACCACATGAGGCGGGCAGAGCAAAGGCTGGAATTGCGTTTGTAGTCAGCGGTGGGCGCACGGTCAAGTTGCACGGGCAGCGCACGCCACTTACCAATTGACGTTGCGGCAGTCGTACGGGACAAGCAACTTGATCAAGTTTTGCAAGCTCTTCGTCCGATTAGTATTGGCATACATCGAACTGCGAGGTATAAGCCGAACTCGCACTGAAACTGATCTTCGTTGGGCAAGCAAGTTGAAACGAACACGCACGAACACCGATTTTTTGAACGGTGTGCCCGAGTTGCTGATTTTGCAGCTTTTGGCACGCCGTTCCATGTATGGATACGAACTGGTGCGCGCCATTGAATGCGGGACCGCACAGGCCCTGGAATTTGGGGAAGGCTGCGTGTATCCCGTGTTGCATCGCCTCGAAGCCGAGGGGGCGTTGGCGAGCCGTCGCGAGGTCGTCGGCGGGCGAAATCGGGTGGTGTACCGAGTGACGCCGGCGGGGCGCAAGCGACTTGCGGAATCGACGGCGAGCTGGCGCAGGGTCGCTGCGGCCATTGGGCAGGTCTTGCTAGGAGAGCAGGATGGACAGCCAGCAATTGCTTGACGAGTTGACCAAAGACTTGCAGCGGCGCGGATTGCCGCCAGCCTATATTGACCGGCTCACGGATGAGCTGGCCGATCATATCGAGGATCTCATCCGAAACAGGAACACTCCGATGAGCAAGGACGCTCACAATCAACGCATCGTGTTAGGGCAGATTGGTTCGTGCGACGAACTGGCAACGGCGGCGGCTGGCGAATTCCGTCGGCGCAGCTTCTTCGGGCGGCACCCCATTCTCACGTTTGTCGTCGCGCCCATTCCCATCCTGATGGTGGCCTGGATCGCCTTCTTTCTTGTCGCGTTTGCCATCGCCGCGATGTTGCCGATAGCGCTTGGCGACAACTACCGCTTCAATGGCCGGTCGGCTACCGAATGGCCTGCCGCGCTGATGTACACCGCGTGGAGTTTATTGTTTGCGAGCGGTGTTGTGCCTCCGGCCGTCGCGGTGCTGTTGTTTGCGGGGCTGGGTCGGCGTGCGAGAATTCATTGGAGCTGGTTGGTGGTCGCAGGCGCGCTCGTGGCCGTGTTGGCGGGCTTGTTTCATGCCGATTTGATCCCGCCCACCGGGCCTGGCAAGGGCCGGCTCGCGATTGGATTTGGAGTTGGCGCCGCCACACTGCTTTCACAATTGCCGCAATTCTTGTTGCCGATGCTGATCGCGGCGTGGGCAGCGCTGCGAGTTCGTCGCGATTCGAATTCGCCATCACCCGGCGCGGCAAGCGAATTGCTGCGCGCGGCATAGTCTGTGCTTTACTGGACCTGATGCCTGACTACGGAGCTTCAGCGCGCGGCGCCGAGGAGAGTACTTGACATCCATCGGCGTCGGGCTACAACAACGTGCGCTTCAGCGAACACTGGCCCCGATCTGGCCCTGGAGACTGCTACTGACGGTTGTTGGTTGTTCGACCGCCGAGTAGAGTCGTTCGCTTTCTGATCGCCCTGGATCAACTGTCAGGCAGGCGCCAGGGCCGCCGCAATCTCTTATCGCGGCTGTTTGCCCGTTTCACGCGCTACGCTCCGACTCGGCGTCCGTTGGTCGGCAATGTCGCCGACCATTCGCATGACCGATCAATATCTTGGAAGGAACGACAATGATGTTCAAGCGTTGCTTATTCTTTTGGTGCGCGCTGTTGGGCTGCACTGCGTTGGCGCGTGCCGGATTGTTCCTGCAGGTCGATGGCATCCAGGGCGGATCGACTGCAGAAGGTTATGAAAACGCGATTGAGATCAAGGAGTTCGCGCTCAAAGTCCAACTCGACCCTGAAACCGGTGGCGGAGGAGGCCAAGGCGGCAGTCCCGATTGGGTGCTGGCGCCGCAATTCCGTTCGATCATCAGCCAAGCGTCTCCCAAGCTGTTGTTGGCGTCATTGAGCGGCAAGAACATCCGGGAAGCCACGCTCAGCGTGACGCGCAACAATGAAGAGAACCAGCGCTACCTGGAGTGGAAATTCGAAGATCTCCAGATCTCCAGTTATGCCACGCGCGGCTGGGCCATCGGCGTACCGCAGGAGGTCTTCAGCTTCTTGCCGTCCGCCATTGAGTTGAGCTATTGGCCGCAAAAGGCAGACGGCTCGCTGGGCGATCCCATCAAGATTCGATATGACTTCGAGAACAACAAAGCAGGCGGCGCTATCGCCGTGCCCGAGCCATCCGGCATCGCGCTGCTGTCTGTGGGCGTGCTTGGCGTCGCGCTGATAGTGGCGAGGCGACATCGCCGAGTCGCCGCCGAACTTTAGACCGTGTCCGGCAATATCGTTCCATCGCGGAGGCCGCACCGGGTGGCCTCCGCGATTTTTTTTTGCCGCGCTCAGGCGGGCTTTCGTGCCGCCGCCAAGAAAATTACGGTGTGGGGATCACCACTCGATCGCCGCCCTTCATCGCCGACTCGTGCGCGCAGATACCGGTCATGGTCCAGTTGGCGCTGGTTTCCGCGTCGGGACGGGGGGCCCGATTTTCGACGATCGACATGACGAACTCGTGCGCCAAGTGCGGGTGAGAGCCGCCATGCCCTGACCCTTGAATGAAAGACAGGTGCTGTGCTTCGTCGGCGTCGTAGACCCCCTTCGTGGTGAATTTTTGAATCCCGGCGGGCAGCAAGTTCGCGAAGTCGGGGATCTCGACGCGCTGCGGCTTTTCGCCATAGTGCAGCACAGCGGGCTCATGTTCAATCCGCGTCCATTCGAAGGTCGCCAACTCGCCATAAGCGTCGAAGCTCTCGATATATTGGCGGGCCGTATTGAACAAGCTGCGAGTCACCTCCGCGGCCAGATCAGAATCGGCCAGTTTGATCGTGGCAGTCTCCACGGCAAAAGGGGAGCCGTACTTCGAAATCAGTTGCTCACTGATGCGTCCCGAGCCATGGCAAACGACCGATTCGGCGCGCTTGTTGGGCAGACATAAACAAGGACTCACGCAGTGGGTGGCGTACCACATGGGCGGCAGACCTTCCCAATATCCGGGCCAGCCCGCCATTTCCTGCTGATGCGAACCGCGGAGAAACTGCAAGCGCCCCATCTTGCCGCTCTCGTACAATTGTTTGACAAAGAGAAACTCGCGGCTGTAGACGACCGTCTCCATCATCATGTAGTTCTTGCCGCTGGCGCGCTGGGCCTCGACAAGCCGGCAACACTCCTCGGCCGTTGTGCCCATCGGCACCGTGCAGGCGACATGCTTGCCCGCCTTGAGCGCCTTGAGACTTTGCGGCGCATGATCGGGAATGGGCGTGTTGATATGCACCGCATCGACCTGGGGATCGGCCAGCACGTCATCCAAATTGGTGTAGCGCGCCGAGACGCCAAACGCGTCCCCCACCTGCTTGAGTTTGTCGGGCGACCGCTGGCAAATGGCGTACATCTCGGCGTGTGGATGATTTTGGTAGATCGGAATAAACTCCGCGCCAAAACCTAAACCAATGATCGCCACGCGAACTTTCTTGGCCATTGCCATCGCTCCCAGCCAGACGCCAAACGGTGTGAATCGTGAGAATGTTACTGCCGAACCGGCGTGCCCGCAAGCAATCAGTCGAGTCGTGGCAGCACCAGGTAGAACACAGCAAACCACAACAAGACCATCAGCCAGAACGCGACGCTCCAATTGCGCAGCAGTGTGCCTACGCCAATCGCCGCGAACAAGCAGGACAGCGAAAGCAAGAGCAATCGAGGGCCGTTCCGCGTTGCGGCGCTGGTGGCCAGCGACAAAAAGGAAAGCGAGAACCACACGCAGGCCAGCAACAGATCTTTGAGCCTGATTTGAAATGGCTGCATGGCTGAAAGCCTATTGGCGGCGCCCTCGCTCGGCGGCTGGGCGCGCCGCATGGATCACTGCCTGCACGAGTTCCTGATCCTGGCCGGGCGCCACGCTGCGCAGATTAAGAAGCAATCGCCCTTCGTCAAGTCGGCCAACCACCGCCGGCATACCATGGCGCAGCGCGTTGACGAATTGCTCCATCGACAAATGATGCGGCTCCACGCCAATGCACCAGGCCGGTAATTGTTGGTCGGGCAAGCCGTGGCCGCCGACGTCGGCGGCGCCTTCGAAGGCGTAGGCGCGGGCGATGTCTGGACAAGCGTCGATTTGTTCAGCCAGCCGACTGGCTCGCAGCCGGAGATTGTCGAGCGGCGTGTCGAGCAGCCGCAACAACGGGATTTCGCGCCGCGCCAGCTCTGGGCGTTGGTAAAACGCAAGCGTTGCGCAGAGCGCGGCCAACTTCACCGGGTCCGGGCGAAGCGCGTTGGCAAATGGATGGTTCGCCAGCGTCTCGATCGTCGTTTGACGGCCAACCAGAATTCCGCAACACGGACCTCCGACCCAGGCCCTTCCGCCCAGGATCGCCAACTCGGCGCCGTGGCGAACGCTGTCGGCCGCGACTGGAACAGCAGCCAACCCCAGCGGCGCCAAATCCATGAGCGAGCCGGCGCCCAACTCATGAACAACTGGCAATCGGCGCTCTTTGGCCAGCGCGACCAGGTCGGCGAGTCGCGGTTGTCCCACATCGCCGATCATCTGGAAAGCGCTAGTATGCGCCGTCAACAGCATCGCGGTCGCCTCGCCGATGGCGCTGCGATAGTCGTCGATACTCACCCGATTCGTTGCGCCAACCTCGCGGAGCCGCGCGCCGCTGGCTCGCACCAATTCGGCCATGGGAAGATTGGGCGCGACTTCTGGCAGTTCGCCACGCGCGACAAGGACTTCGCGACCATGAGCCAATGCCGACAGAGCGAGCAGCAGCGCGCCCGCCTGGTTGTTCACCACCAGCGCCGCTTCAGCGCCGGTCAGCTCGCACAACAGCGCCGGCGCCGCTTCGGCGCGCGGCGTTGCCTCGCCGTGGGCGGAATCGAGGCGAGACCCGCCTTGCGCCACCAAGACCATGGCCTCGATGGCGGAATCGGCCAACGGCAAGCCTCCAATCGCCGAGTTGAGCAGAGCGCCGGTGGCGTTGATGACCGGCCGCAATCGTGTTGACTGGTCTTGGCGGATGCGTCGCGCGATGCGATCGGCCAGCTCCGCGACCGACGGGAACTGAGCGCCTTGCGCCGCGGACTGCAACTCGGCGCCCACCTCGTCGAGCACGACGCGCGTCTTGGCGACCAAACCGTGCTGGCTGATCTGATTCACCAACTGCTTAAGCGTGGGATGTTCGAGCAGTTCGGACATGGCGGGCACGTGGCGAAAGAGCGGCGTTCTCATGTTGGGTCCACTGCTTCAGTAATGTCGTGATTCAGGCGGCGTGGCCGCATCGACCACTACTTGGCGGGCTCGAGTATCTGCAAGTCGACCCGATCGACGAAATCGTTGACTCGCGCGCGATACTCGTTCATGTGAGGCGCTGCTAAGTGGGCCGCCAGCGCCGCGACGTTCTCCCATTTCTCCACCACCATGACCGCATCGGCGCCAAGGTTGATTTGCGCCGGGATTTTGGTGATTGTGTCAATCGCCGCGCCGTACTCAATGCAGCCTGCTTCCGCATGCACCAGCGGCACGAGTTTCGCGAATTCCTGCAGAAACGCCGCGCGACGGCCGGGGTGTAAGCGAATGGTCGCCAGTACATGAATCATGTGCGCTCCTTGGATTGTGACGTAATGGACTCGTTATCGATTTTCGCCGGTCGCATTGGCGCCGGCCTCCCGCACGATGGCGGCCAGGCCCTCGCGATACGTGGGAAATTTCAATTGAATGTCAATGTCCTGACGCAGTCGCGAGTTGCTCACTTGCTTATCGGTCTCGGCACGCCTGCGCGCGGGCGAGTCGGGCGGCGGCGGCGCGAATGTCGGCGCCGGGGCGCCAAGCAAACGGGCCATCTCTTCGTAATAGCACGCGCGAACGACCGGTAGGTCGTCGCACACAGTGTAGAGCCGCGCCGGTGGGACTGCTAATTCTTCCGCCGCCAGCACTACGCGCGCGGCGTCGTCGACATGAATGAGATTCAAATGCCCGCGCTGGGGCGCGGCAATCGGCTCGCCCGCCAAGATCGCCGAGGCGCGCGGAATTCGCCCTGGACCATAGAGGCCCGCCAGTCGCAATCGCACCGAGCGGCGCCCCAGCGGATGCTGAGCGAGCAACGTTTCGGCTTGCAGGCATAGGCGGCCATTCTCGCGGCGCGGTTCGCAGGGGGAATCTTCGTTGACCCAACTGCCGTCGGTCTGCCCGTACACGCTCGTGGAACTGATGTAAATAAACCGCCCAATGCCACTGGCAAGCGCCGCCAGCGCATTGGTCAAACCTGCAACGTACACCTCGTGCATGGTCGGGGCAGCCGCGCGATCGTGCCCAACGGCGTAAAGCACGGTGTCGGCGAGTGGCAAGTCGCGGAGCGAAGCGGGCTGGGTGACATCGGCCACAATCGGCGAAAGACCAGCGAACCGCCATCGACTGGCGGTCTCGGCGGATCGAGTCACGGCATGCACTTGCTCGCCGCGCTGCTGCCACAGTCGCGCGACTCGGGCGCCCAAATATCCGCAACCAAAGATCAGCTTCGCCATGACAAGTTCGCCGAGCCGGCACGTTTCGACTCATTGGAGCAGAGGGGCTGCCGTTTCGCGAGTCGATGGCGTACAGTTCTGGCGGCCACTTGTCCGTCGATTATGAACTCGGATAGGAATTCCCATGCCGCAATTCGATGTCGCGATTGTTGGCGGAGGCATCGTTGGGCTAGCGACGGCAATGTCGCTGTGCGAGTCGACGCGGGCCAAGGTGGTGGTGCTGGAAGCCGAGGCCGAACTGGCCATACACCAAACCGGCCATAACAGTGGCGTGATTCACTCGGGCCTGTACTACAAGCCCGGCTCGCACAAGGCGCGGAACTGCATCGCCGGCCGCGAGCTGATGTATCGGTTTTGCGCGGAGCACGGCCTGCCCTTTGATCGATGTGGCAAAGTGGTCGTGGCCACCGGCAACTCCGAGCTGCCGGCGCTGGCCGAACTCGAGCGCCGCGGCCGCGCGAATGGCCTAACCGGCATGCGCAGGATCACCCCCGCGGAGTTAAAGGAGCGCGAGCCGCACGCGACAGGCGTCGCCGCGCTACTGGTGGCCGAAACCGGCATCGTCGATTTCAAGCGAGTGGCGAACCAGTTTGCCGAGATCGTTGCTCGACAAGGAGGCGAGATTCGCGCACGCGCGAAGGTTCGCAAGGTGGCGCAATTAGGCGGCGAGTTGGCGATCGAGGCCGGCGACGATGTTGTGCAAGCCAGGCATCTGGTGAATTGCGCTGGCCTACAGGCTGATCGCATCGCGCATTTGTGCGGCGCGGATCCTGGCGTGCGCATCATTCCATTTCGCGGTGAATACTACGACCTGGCGCCGGAGCGGCGCGATCTGGTGCGGCATCTCATCTATCCGGTCGCCGACGCGCGGTTTCCGTTTTTGGGGGTCCATTTCACTCGCCGCATCGGCGGCGGCATCGAGGCCGGACCGAACGCCGTACTGGCGCTACGCCGAGAGGGCTACGGACGCTTGAGCTTCTCCGCGCGCGACGCGCTGGCGCTGGCCCGATTCCAGGGATTTTGGCGCATGGCTAGCCGCTATTGGCGGACCGGCTGTGAGGAATTGCATCGTTCCTGGAGCAAGCGGGCGTTTGTCCGCGCGCTGCAGAAGTTGGTTCCCGAATTGCAAGCTGGCGACCTGGCGGCGGGCGGCTGCGGAGTTCGGGCTCAGGCGGTGACGCGCGATGGCTCGCTGGTCGACGATTTCCACATCGTCGCAGCCGATCGCATGATCCACGTGCTCAATGCCCCATCGCCAGCCGCGACCGCTTCGATCAGCATCGGACGAGAAATCGCCGACATGGCGATACGGCGGTTCGGTCTCGCCGCCAGCTAGCTAGCAAATTGGCGATCCTCAACGAGAAGCTAGTGGAACCACGGCGACTTTGCCGCCGATTTAGGGGCAATTGCCGCCGGTTCGCCCCGCAGAATCGGCAAATTCTCGTCATTCGATCCGACCGGACTAGCCGATACGATCGCTAACGGCCATCACCGCGCGGTTGTGGTCGGGCAATCGCAATGCAGTCGGCCGCGCGACAAGCGGCCAGGTGAGCACGTGTTGGGGGGATTCGGCATGAAGGCTCGTATCGCTGGTTTGTTGCTGACGCTCGTGACGATGACCGGTTTGGTCTTCGCCCAAGCGCCCCAGCCGCCCGCCACGTCAGAAACGGAAGCGCCGCTAGGCACCGACGCGCAAGAAGCCATTCCGGAGTTGCCAGCCAGCGAAATCCCCGACGCGGAGGCGCCAGCAGCGGAAGCGGGTTTGCCCGCCGCCGATGAGGCCGCCCCGCCAGACGCGCCGGCCATGGACGATCCGGGCGCCGAGCCGCCGGGTAATGCGCCCTCCGAGCCAGAGACGCTGCCGGCCAACGAACCCGCCGCGCCAGCCGCGGGCGCTGCTCCGCAGCGCGAAGCGGTCGCCGCGCCGGCCGCGCCCATCGCCGAAGGCGGCCAGATCATCCACGAAGGCGAACCGCTCTGGCCCGATTACTACGGTCCCGACTACCTGGGCTACGACAGTGGGCACCCCATTGGCTGCGGCTGCTGCGCCTGCGAGACGTTCATCATTCCACACGGTTGGGGACAGTTTGATTACTTGATGTGGTGGGGCAAGGGCGCCAATCTGCCGGCCCTCGTCACTACCAGCACGCCCGGAACAGCGATCAACAATGCCGGCATCCTCGGCCAGCCATCCACATCGGTGCTGTTCGGCGATGAAAAGGTAGACGGGCGGATGCGCTCGGGCGGTCGGCTCAACGCCGGCATCTGGCTCGACAAATCACGGGAAATCGGCATCGGCGGCAGCTTCTTAGGGCTGGGCCGATCGGCCACGCACTTTGGCGTCTTTTCGCCCGGCGAACAGATCATCGCGCGTCCGTTTTTTAACGTATCGACCGGCTCGCCCGACTCGGAAGTGGTGTCGTTCCCGGGAGTGCTCGAGGGGGTGGTGAGCGCTCGCACGTCGAACGACCTCATCGGCGCCGAGGCCTATGTGCGCGAGGCGCTGTTCAAGTCGAACCGGCGCCGGCTCGACCTGCTCTATGGTTATCGCTTCCTGCGGGTCGACGAATCGGTGTCGATCAGCGATCGCACCATCTCCATCGATCCCTTCAGTTTTGTGCCGGTTGGCACGACCGTTTATGGCAGCGAGTCGTTCTTGACGCGCAACGCCTTCCACGGCGGCGAACTGGGTTTGTGGTACCAGAACCAGCAGGGGCGCTGGGGTTGGGACGCGATGGGCAAGATCGCGCTGGGCAACATTCACGAGACCGCGATCATCTCGGGCGTGACGAAGGTGATGGTGCCCGGCATTGGCAACGACACGCAGCAAGGCAGTCTGCTCGCGCTGCCGAGCAACATTGGCCGCTACTCGCGTGATCGGTTCACCGTGGTGCCCGAACTGCAGTTCAACCTCACGTACTGCCTCAGTCAAAACATCCGCGCCCGATTTGGTTACACGTTTCTGTACATGAGTCGCGTGGCGCAGGCCGGCCGGCAGATCGACACCGGGGTAAACCCAACGCAAATCGGGGGCGCTTCGTTGGTGGGGGCCGCGCGGCCGGCGTTCCATTTCAAGAACAGCGACTTTTGGGCGCAAGGCATGAACCTTGGCCTCGAATTCAACTGGTGACGACCAGGCTCGCCGCGAGCGCAGAAAAAGAGGCTCGTCGCTCTCACTGGGGAGCGGCGGGCCTCTCTTGCGTTGGCTGAGACAGTGGCCCGGTAAACCGCCATCCGGTCGGCCGACATCGGTGATCGCGTCATCTAACTGGATTTTCGCGACAATTGGTGTGATTTTTCTTGACTCGCGGCGGCCATTTGCTTAGCCTACGAAAGTGTTGGGTCAGGCAGTGGGCAGATGGTCTGCCACGTAAGTCCCTTCTCTGGAAAACGCTAATGCGATTGGCTTGAGCGGCGCGGTTTCGACAGCGATCAGCTCGCCGGCATTCCATTAACCACACGCCGCTTACCAGCGGTTTGCTGGCTTCGATGCCCCGACTTGTAGTAGTTGCCTCGGCTGCGCCCCATTTCCACCGCTTGCAGTTTGCGCTGACGCGCTTCAGCGCATGGTCGACAACCTCCATCAAATTCCCGCAGCAAGAGGAAATTAACACATGCATCGAGCTATCACGGTCTTGGTTGGCCTCGCGGTTCTTGGCGCCACAACGCAAAGCATGGCGGCCCCTGTCACCTACACCCTGGTTCCATCACAAAGCGTTTTGTCGCTCTCGGGCAACTTGTTTGGCTTCCCCTTCCTGGAACAAAAGGCGGGGTCGCTGAGCGCTCAGTACAGCGGCACAATTACGGCAGATTTGTCTGGCGGCGTTTTGACCTTTGGATCGGGCACCAGCATCATGGCCGGCGCGTTCAGCCCCGACAGCCCCTTCAATCCAACCGATGAGGGGGGCGCCAACGATGTCTATGGCGGCACCGCATCGTTTGTTGAAGCCGCGTTCTACAACATTCAGATTGCGATTCTCGGAGGCACCATTGAGGATGGCGTGGCGCCCAACACACTCAATCTGGGTTGGGTGGAAGACATTAACGGCGATGGCGTAGGCGGATTTCGCTCGACGCTGGGCGATGGCGACCTCACCGGCGATGCGAACAATCAAACCGTCGAGTTGGCCAGTTTGACCACCAGCGGGGGCGTCGAGACGCTGACGTTCCATATTTTCAGCCCCAATCCCGTTGAGCAGAACGATGTGGTGATCGGCAGCATCGACATGAGCGGCTGGATCACCGCCACGCGCTCGGTGCAACTGCCCGGCGACGCCAACGGCGATGGCTTTGTGAACGGCGCCGACTACACCATCTGGGCCGACAACTTCCAGAAGGCTGGCGGATTCGCCCAAGGCGACTTCAACGGCGACGGCAAGGTCGACGGCGCCGACTACACCATTTGGGCCGACAACTTCACCCCTGGCAGCGCGGCGGTTCCGGTCCCCGAGCCGGCATCGTTGGTGCTGGCCGCCTTGGGGATGATCGGCCTGGCCCTCGGGCTGCGCCGTCGCTCGTAGTAAGGCGATCCGACTGCACGCTGCTGGCTGCCATCCCCGCCGAGGTGGGGATGGCAGCCAGATTTTCTGACGAATAATGTTCACCCAGTCAGGTTGCATCTGTTAGCATGCAATCGATCAACGAAGCGAATCATCCGCGATGGTTCGCTGCTCGCATTCAACCGTCGTTAGATGACTGAACTTGGCGAAATCTCGCCTGTCCTACCGCGAATTGAGAGGTGGCCCATGAGTCGCGCCCATTTGCGTAATCGTGGCTTCACGTTGGTGGAGCTGTTGGTGGTGATTGCGATCATCGGGATTTTGATCGCCCTGCTATTGCCCGCGGTGCAGGCGGCGCGGCAGGCGGCGTGGCGGGCGCAATGCACCAACAACATGCGTCAGCTTGGCATCTCCATGCACAACTACCATACGGCGCTTGGGTCGTTTCCGCCGGGCTTCACTTTTGGCCGCGGCAGTGATCCGCCCGGCTTTGTCAACGGCAAGCTCGATACCGGCGGCGGCGGCTTCTACACCAACGCGTTCCTCTCACTGTGTCCTTATTTTGAACAGGCCACGGTGACTTCGCTTTACAATCCACGCGCCAGTTGGGAAGACCAGTCCCCGGCGATCATGTCGGCCACGATTCCGATGCTGATCTGCCCCGCGAACGGCAACAAGCAGAATCCCGCGACTGAACAGTACATGGCGGATATCGTCGCTTCGCTGGGCGCCGCCACTGGCAGTTCGTTTGGAGTGACCGACTACGTGCTCTGCAAAGGTGTCGGCGATGCCTGGTGCGTGACCGCGGGCCGAATACTGAGTTGGGCAGACATCGTCGGTCAGCCGCAGGCGCCGTTGGGCTCTGGCTTGACGTATCAAGAACGCGGAATGTTCGACGCGTCGCTCCCCGTGGAGACCGGCTTCGGCGGCGCCGAGTTCACCTGCACCGAGAACATGGTGGGAGATGGACTCTCGAACACCTTCTGCATGGGCGAGGGCGCCGAAGGCCCCAACTGGCAAGTGTGCAGCAAGACCAGCGATCCCACCCGTCTCTACGGCACTTGCGCGCCGGTCGACGCGACAGATGATCCGACCACTCCGGGACGGAAGCTGCCTGCATACCAATTTTGGACCATGCCCGCGAATCTCTATCGACTGTCTAAGCAAAATTTGAAGCTGACCGGAATATTTGCCTGCACCTTGGAGCCGCTCAACCAAAATCCGATCAAGGAAACGGTGGTGGATGAGCCGGTGGGCATGATGTTCTGCCGCCCCAGCATCGACTGGGCTGGCAATGGAACACAGTCGAGCATCCCTTGGAACCATCGCACCAGCAGTTTCCGCAGCGACCACAAGGGAGGCGGCAATTTCATGATGGCCGACGGCTCCGTGCATTTCATCGCGGAGACGATCCAGATGGACATCTATCGCGGCCTCTCCAGCATTCAGGGGGGATCGGAGCCCTCGCCAGTGGTCGCTGGCAACGAGACCGCCAGCATTCCTCAGTAGGACCGACGGAACCGACTACGATGCAGCTTGGCAGTGAATCGACCCGCTCACGTTGGATGACCGGTTTGCTCTATGCGTTGACTTGCCTGATCGGCTTGGGCGCGGTTGTCGGCTGCGGCCGCGATGAGGCGCCGGTTGATCCGCAGGTTTATCTTGACGCGCACGACCTCAACAAGAACCTGGAGTTGGCGCGATCCAAGGACGCGCGGATGCGCATTCTGGGCTGCATCCGCCTGGGCCGCATGGGCGCCGAATCTCAGTCGGCGCTGGCGGAACTGGAGAAGATAGCGGCCAAGGACAAGGACCCCAAGGTTCGCAAAGCGGCGTCCGACGCGGTGGCCAAGATCAAGTCGCCGGCGAGTTGAACTGTTTACTTGCCGACTGGTTGCCCCAGCACGGCAGACAATTTCTCGCGCGTGGCGGGGGCGCCAAGTTCCAGCTTGCCAAAGCCCACCAGTGCGCCGGCCGCCACGGCCGTGGCCTGATGATCGGCGTAGTTGGTGATCATCATGACCGGCACTTGCCGTAGCGCCGCATCGGCCTGGAGCTTGTGGATGATGTCGAGGCCATCGGTGTAGTCGACGTCGAGCTTGCGATTGACCAACACCAGGTCGTAGGTCGCGCTGCGAAGCTGCGCCTCCGCGTCTTGCCACTGATGCGCCCGATCGAGCACGGCGCCGAATTGCCCCTCGATCAAGGCGCGCAGCGCCGTGTGGTCGGGGACACAATTACCGATGTCGAGCACGCGCTTCGGCATAAGAGCCTGGTGGGGGTTGGAAGTAGTGAGACGACGAACCGGCGAGCGATTGGCCGGCGCCAACAGTCAGAGTCAGTTCAAAGGCGTTAATGGATCACTTTCCGTCTGCCTGGATCGCGAACAGGTGACCCTTGTTGGAGATATACAGCACTCCGTTGGCCACGATCGGCGTGCTGTAGACCGAGTTCTGCATGTTGATCTCGGCGATCACTTCCAGTTCGGGCGACAGCTTGAAGATGGTGACATCGCCATCTTCGTCGCCAATATACACCTTGCCATCGACGATCAACGGCGAACCCCAGGAGGCCGCCAGCATGTCGTGCGTCCAGTGCGGCTTGCCGGTCTTGGCGTCGAGGCAGTGGACCAGTCCGCAAAAATCGGCGACGTAGACCAGATCGTCGGCAATGGCGACGGTGCCGATAGTCCGATGCATCGACTCCTCGAAGGCGACTTTGCCGTCGCCGTTGGCGTCGGTCTCGCTGTAATGCCAGACGGCGGCCGAGTTGGGGTTGGGGCGAGCGACTTCGCCTTGCTCCTTGATGACGGCCTGCTCGCGTCGATGCGGGATTGGGGTCTTCAAGTCCTTGACGTTAAACGCAAGCTCGCTGCTGACGTCGCCGCGTTTGGTGGGATCGATGCACCACAAGTGGCCGATGCCCTCGCCATGTTCGGGATCCTCGCCCACGGCGACATAGACCAGGTCGTTGTAGATTACCGGAGTGGCGATGATGTTGTTGCGGGTGGCGCGGCCGCCGAGGGCCCACTTCGATTCCTTGGGGTTGCAGTCAAACTTCCAGAGCAATTGCGGCTTGCCGTCTGCGGTGCGGTCGCCGAGGAAGCTATACAGCCAACCGTCGCCGCCGCCAAAAAGGACTTGCGGCACGCCGCCAATCACGGCCCAGGCGGGCGACGACCACTGGCCGTGCAAGATATTGCGGCCGGGGGAATCGTCGGTCCACAGCACCTCGCCGGTGTTCTTGTCCATGGCGAAAAAGCTGGGCGCGTCGGGCGAGGGCAGATTGATGTGCGATTCGTCCATGCCGTTGGATGTGTTGACAAAGAGGATGTCGCCGACGGCGGTGACGGAGCAACTGCACATGTTGTGCTGCGAGGTGCCGAGCTTCTCCATCATGTTGAAGTACCACAGCACGTCGGCCTCGTCCTTGTCGGTCGATTTCTCCTCCTTGAAGGGGCCGTCGTTCTCTTCGTCGTGGAAGCCTTCGGTGTCGCAGCAGGCCACCTCGCCGCGGCTAGTGACAAACCACAGCCGGTCCCCTTCGACCAGCGGGGCGCAGCAAATGCCTTGCAGCGGCCAATCGTGGACGCGTCCGGTGGGCAGCTTTTCGCTGGAGTGTTGCCAGAGGAACTTGCCGTCCGCCTCGTTGAAGCAGAGCAGGCAGCCCAGATCGACCTCGGCCGGATAGCGCTTGAGGTAGCCGGCGCCATTGTTGGTGCCGACGTAGATCTTGCCATTGGCGACGACCGGGTTGCCGTAGCTTTGCGAACCAAGCCGCGCGGCCCACTTGATGTTCTTGCCCGACCCGGCGACCCACTTGTCATCGTCGTCGAAGTCGCCGACTTCCCACTCGGCGGGGATGTTCTTGGCAGTGGCGACGTTGTTGCGGACGGGTGAACCGGCCCACTGGTTCCAATCGTTTGGCCCAACTTGCGCGTCGGCCAAGGGATTGGGTTTGTATGCCGAGGCGCTGGCTGCGACCAGATTGATTTTCGCGGTTGACTTCTTGGCGGGCGCGGCGGCCAGCGACCAAACGGCCAACGAGGCGAATAGCACAGCACAGACGATATTGCGAGCCATCATGGATAAACTTCTTTGCGATGAGAGTTTGGAGAAAACGGCGCGCCGGGCGGCTAGCGCTTGGAAAGCGCGATGTCGTTGGGCGTCACGCTGATGTTGTCGATAAAGATTTCGGCGTTGGTGGCGTTGCCAAACAGGCCGGGACTGCCGGCGACGTTTGGCAGGTCATCGGTGTGTTCGATGGTCCACTCCTGCGGTTCCGGTTTGCCGCGCTCCCAGACCTTGCCGCGGAGCAAGGCCTTGCCATCCTGATTGGCGACGCTGAACTTCATCGTGTACCAGACGCCGGGCTTCCAAGAAAACGGCGCGTCTTTCGAGCGCGTGAGGGTCGATGTCCAACTGCGGATCTGCAACTTTTGATTGGCGCCCATCATGTCCAGTGTGTAGCGCTGGGCAATGAGGCCGATGTCGGGCACCTTGCCTTCGTTGTCATTGCCCAAGACATCGGCCTGAATGGTGTAGTCAGACAGGTCGGTCTGGCCCATCAACGCCTGGCTGCGCGTGCCTTTGGGGATGGTGGTGACCTTGACCATCACGGGGTTGCCGTCGA
This sequence comes from Pirellulales bacterium, assembly GCA_019694455.1. NCBI lineage: Bacteria > Pseudomonadati > Planctomycetota > Planctomycetia > Pirellulales > Pirellulales bacterium. The sequence goes on along the minus strand of JAIBBY010000003.1, from coordinate 91,110 downwards.
CCTCCCGCACCACATGCCGATAGCGGGCTCCCACCCAGGTGACGGGCACCTCGCCGCCGGCGAAATCGAACTTCCAGGGCAGCGGCGGCACAACGCGCACGCGTGCGGTGGCCGAAAGCTCTCCCGACTTGGCGGTAACGATCAGGGCCGTGTGGCCGGCGACGCCGCTGGTGTGCAGCGTGCCATCGGCGTCGATTTGCCCGCCCCCTTTGACTTCGAACTGGGCGTCGGCATCCTTGAGAAACTGGCCGCGCTCATTGAACAGGCGGGCGGTGAATTTTTGGTTGTCGCCGGGCCGCAATAAGAGCTCGCAAGGGCTGATCTGCAATTGCGCCGGCTTTTGATCCGCCTCGACTGGCGATTCTTTGGGGATCTCAGGGAGTGGCGTCGACTGGTGTTGCTTGTTCTTGTCGACAAAGCAATACAGGTTGGCGGTGGTGGGCAGATAGAGTCGTCCCTTCCAGGCGAGCGGGGAGCCTTGGCATTCTTCTTCCGGCGCGAAGCGACCTTGCGCGATCTTCTTAAAACCCTTCTCGTTGGGCTGGAGCACCGCCCAAGTGGTGCGGGTGGGCAGATAAATCTTGCCGTCCGCGGCGAGCATGCTGGCCATCATGATCGTGCCGAACTTTTGCTTGCGGCCGATCGGCTTGCCGCTATCGGCGTTGAACACGTAGAGCGCGCCGGAGTCGTCGGCCGCGTAAATACGGTTGTCGACCAACAGCGGCAAACTGCGGCCAACCATCACTTCTTTGTTGATCCACAGGAGTCCCGTCTGGGAGATGTCGCCCGTTAGCTTGCCATTGATGCAGGCAATGGCGCCCATGGCGGTGTCGTTGAAGTTCTCTTCGCTTTGCCCGATGTACACGCGCTCGCCCGCGACCAAAGGCGGTGTGTTGATGCCGCGGCGCGAGAGCTGGCATTTCCAGACCGATTTGCCGGTGCGCGGTTGAAAGGCATATACGGCGCCGTCGCCGGAGCCGAAAACGAGCAGCGCTTGCCCATCGATCACTGCGATCTGAGGCGTGCTATAGGTGGTGTCTTCCGGACGCAGGCGGGTGCCGTTAAACCAAACCACTTCGCCCGTGGACTTATTGAACGCCACAAAGCGATGCGCCGGCTGCGCCATTTCGCCCCAGCCGATAATGACTGCGCTGGTAATCACCAGGTCTTCGAACACCACAGGCACATTGGTCCGGCCACCGTACGTGCTGAGCAGTCCGAACTCCTCGTTTAGCGAATGCGACCAGATGGGCTTGCCCGTCTCGCCATCGAGGCATTGGAAGTAGCCGTTGACGCCCATGGCATAGACACGGCCAGTCGCCGGGTCTCCAACGCAGCACGACCAACCGACGCGCTCCGCGGGGACGTCGGAGAGAAACACGTTGGAGCGCCGGCCCCACAGCTTCTTGCCGGTCACGGCGTCGAGGCAAATGACTTCTTCTTGTTCGTTCTGTGTAAAGGGTTCGGCGCGGACGATGGTGTAGAGCTTGCCATTCATCAGAATGGGGCTGGAGATACCGGCAGCCTGAGGGTTCTTCCAGGCAATAATCTGGTCGTCAGCGACATCGAGCGAATCGACTAGACCCGTCTCGTAGGCGACCCGATTTTGCAGCGGCCCCCGCCAGTTGGTCCACTCGGTGGCGGGCGTGGTCGTCTCAGCGGCCAGTGAGCTGGTGTTTGCGAACAGGAGGAGACAACAAGCCAAGCCAAGCACGCTGCGCATGATGAGTTCGCCTAAGGAGGTGGGAAGGGCAAAGGTAGGCCGGAGGCAGGCTGCCTGTTGGTAGGATACGGCGGGGGATAGGGGGGAGCAAGTCGCACGTCTCGGGGCTCAGATGACGGATTTGCAATAGATCGTGGCCAGCAACGGCCTGCTAGAACCGTCAAAGCTTGACCACTTTGCGGACGCGTCAAGGTTTGCGCGACAAGAGCCTTAAACCATTAAGAGAAAAATACTTGGGCGCTCTCAAGGGGTCGGTGAGAGAGCGCCGATACGCTTAGTGTCCTCACCTGAGGATCGCGTGTCGAACGACACGTTTAGTAGCGCCAGGCAACCGGATTGTTGAATCGGGCCGATGGAATGGCTCGACGGACCTAGCGCGATACCAGGGCTGAACTGCGGGACTCGACCCACCTTCCCCACCGACCGACAGCAACCACTCGACTGGTTCTCCCGCGAGAACCCCCACCAAGGGATGGAGCGCCGCGAACTGTGCGGTGGCTCCGCAATACCGAGCGAACGCTGGGGATGCGCGCACCGCAGTTCTAACGAAGGAGACGTTGCTCAGATGAAATGGAAACTCTTTATTGGAGCGCTCGTCGTCAGCGCCGGCATGTGTAGCCAGAGCTTCGGCTTTGAGCTGCTCGATCGGATGTTGGGCGGCGGGCACGGCGGCTGCGGCAATTGCTGCGCCCCGAGCTGCTGCGAGCCGAGCTGCTGCGAAGCGGCTGCGTGCTGCGAGCCGACCTGCTGCGAAGCGGCCGCCTGCTGCGAGCCGAGCTGCTGCGAAGCGGCCGCCTGCTGCGAGCCAAGCTGCTGCGAAGCGGCCTCGTGCTGCGATTCTTGCAACACGTGTGGCCATCGTCACTGCGGTCTGTTCAAGGGGTTGAAGGGTCTGTTTGATTGCAACCGTTGCTGCAAGTCGAGCTGCTGCGAGCCCGCTTGCTGCGAACCGGCTTGCTGCGAGCAGGCCTGCGAGCCGGCGTGCTGCGAGGCCGCTGCTTGCTGCGATCCTTGCAACACCTGTGGCAATAGCTGCTGCAAGAAGCGTCATTGCGGACTGTTGGCTGGCATCTTCCGCTGCAAAAAGTCTTGCTGCCATAGCGCTTGCAACACCTGCTGCGACAACGGTTGCGGCAACGCTTGCGGCAACGGCGGCTGCTGCGGTGGCGAGGGTGGCGACGCTCCGGCTCCGGCCGCGGGCGGTGAAGAAGCCGCTCCCATGCCTCCGGCTCCCATGGCTGACCCGTCGGCTTCGATCCAACGCGGCCGTCAGGTCGTGAAGGCCGCCGCGACGGGCAGCGTGGTTCGCCGCAACTATCGGTAAGGGCTGAGGGCTGCTGTTCTCCGCGGGTCTGTCCGGGACCAACCGGACAGACCCCGGTTTTTTTAGGGCTCTAGTTTCGACGGTTAACTGCGGACGCAATGGGTCGAAAACCCAGCCAGGAACTGTCGGTCGGACGGGTCGATTCCTGCGGATCGTGATAGCGTAGATTGACAGACGCGATCGACTATCCGGACTCGGAATGGTCTTTCTCTCCAGATAGCTACGCCTACGGGCGGCGACTTCTCACCGAGGTCGCCGCCCTTTTTGCGTTATGGGCTGGTGGATGGCGCGGCCAGCAGCGATACGGCCGCAAAGTTCACCAGATCACCCTGTTTTCGCAACAGGTCGAGCGCGCCTGGCAAATCGGCTCCCAGCGCCACCAGCTCCAAGAGCGATGGCGCCAGGGCGAGCACGCTGCCAGGCGGCAGCAGGGCCGCAGCGGCTTCCATCGCTTCCTGAGGTCGGCCCACACGGGCCAATAGCGCGATGTAGATTTCCGCGGCGACCGTGCCTTGTTCGTTTACCGGCAAATTTCTCGCCCGCTGGCCAAAGTGCGCAAGCGCTTCTTCGACGCGCTCGCCGAGCTGAGCGCCAAAAAAGAGCCGGCTAGCGGGATAGAGCTGGCGGAACGGTTCTTCGCCGGGATATTGATAGCCGGAATCGAGCCGACGGCCATATTCGCAAAGATCAGCCGCCAGCCGCAAAGTTTCCGCATCTTCCAGCAAACGCGCAATCCGCACAGTTGCTGCCAGATGCGACGAGTCGAGATGATAGTTGAGGTTTTCAAACAACTCTGGCCGGGTGGCGACTATTTCGGCCAAGGTCGCGTGGTCCGGCAGGCTCACACTTTCACGCTGTTCGATGTCGGCGCGGACGTTCGAAAGCAACTCCCGATGAATGTGCCGCACCAAGACGGCGGCCATCGCTTGCCGCTGCGACTTGGTGCGGCCGTGCGCCACTTGATCGAACAGGGTGATGGCGCTACAGGCGCCGTAACGATCGAGCGCCAGTTGATACCCCCAAGCCGGGGCCACTCCTTCGTGTAACGCGATTTCGACGAGTGACTCGACTTGTTCGTCCCTGGGGTCGCAGGCGGCAAGCGCCGCAGCCAGCGATTCTGTCTCACCGGTGGGGCGCAGATACATCCACGCCTCGCGCAGTTGCTCCTCCGCCAGAAACAGGGAGCCAACCTCTTGGCAGCTTTCGAGATAGGCGGCCTCCAGGCTGGCTCGCTGCTCTCGTGGCAATTCGTCGATCGGCTGAGCGGGCGCAATCGGTAGTTCTAGCCGCCGGCGCGCCTGCAACAGCCGCAAATCGAACAGTTGGTGAAAGCGCCGCTCGCTAAGTAGTTGTTTGGCCAAACCTTCCAACGCACGATCGGCGCCTGATGATCGGAGCGTGGCGACGAAGCCGTCAAAGGAGTTGGAATAGGACATACGACGCTAGCACCGATCAGCCTGTGGAAGCGCGCCATCGTACACAATGCCGACTACGTTGCTCAAATCGGCTGCTCAATCTGGCGACACTGCGCAAAGGCGCGCGAACGACGGGGTGAAACTCGATAGTCCGATCGTGCCGGTCGATGCAACAGGTAGCGACCCCTACTTCTCGCGGCTGCCGCCACAGGCAGCCGCCGCACGCGGAGAGCCTCGCATGTCGACGTTGGCAGTTAGCTTGTTGCTGTTGGTTGGCGGCAGCGCCGGCCAGGTCGAGGATCTCTGGCGCAACCAAGAGGGGCTGATTCGCGATTCGGTGTTTTGCGGGCCGATGCCGCAGACCTGCTATGCGCCGCGTTATGGGTGTTATCCTGGCAACGAGCGACACATGCACCGCTACCCGGCGTTTCATGGATATTACTATCGCCGGCCTTACAACTATCGCCACTTGTTCGAGTATCCGTGGCACGCGGAAATGCACGAGCCAACTTCGCTGTTTGCATACAACACCGAACCCGGCGACGACGACACGCTGGTGAGCGACGTCGACCTGCCGCCTGGCGCGGAGACGCCCGACTCGGCGCCGAGCGATCCGGCCGAGGCCGTACCGCTCCCCCCGCCGCCGGACGAACTCGACAGCTCGGCGACCGGCGCGCCCGGGACTCGTGCCGCTGCGCCACGCCAGGGCACAACGCGCAACCGTGGCCGAAAGACGACGGCCGCGCGGTCGACTAAGATAACAGCGGCTGGTCGGTTGGGTGGCCTGCCAGCGCGCCAGGCCGCGCCGCTTTCTCGCCGCTAGTTCAGGCAAGTCGAGTTGGATCGTGAACGAAGCCTTCCTCGCCGCCGTGGTGCAAATGAACTCCGGCGAGGACAAAAGCGCGAACCTGGCGACCGCCGTCGAACTGATCCGCGAAGCCGCCGCTCAAGGCGCTAGACTGGTCGTCTTGCCAGAGATGTTCCTTTGTCTGGGCAGCGCTGTGGCCATGGTGGCCGCAGGCGAGTCAATTAACGGGCCAACCGTACGCGAACTCTCGGACGTGGCTCGCGATGCATCCATCACGCTGATCGCCGGCAGCCTGCCCGAGACGATCGATGACGAGCAACGAGTCTACAACACGAGCGTGGCGATCGGCCCCGATGGCGCCGTGCTCGGCCACTATCGCAAACTGCACCTGTTCGATGTCGATCTGGCCGACGGAACCTCGCATCGCGAATCGGCATGGAGCGCGCCTGGCGATGCGGTGAGCGTTATCGACACGCCCTGCGGTCGCATCGGCCAATCGATTTGTTACGACCTGCGTTTTCCAGAACTCTACCGGGCTACCTCGCAGCGCAACGCCGAGTTCCTCGCGGTCCCAGCGGCGTTTACGGCGACAACGGGGCGCGACCATTGGGAGGTCTTGCTGCGCGCGCGCGCAATTGAAAACCAATCGTACGTGTTGGCGGCGAATCAATGCGGCGCGCACACACGCGCGCTGGTGACCTATGGCCATTCGATGATCGTCGATCCCTGGGGACGCGTATTGACGGCGCTGACCGAAGGGGTCGGTGTCGCCATGGCGCGGATCGATTTGGCCGAGTTGCGCGCGACGCGCGCGCGAATGCCGGCACTGGCGCATCGACGCCTGTGAGGCGCCAGCACTTTGAAAAAAACTTCGCCGGAAAGTTGCTTGACAATCGAGCCGCGCTCGGCAACATTTAGCGAGTCGTTTGGGATTCGGCTCAAACTTACCCTTCCGCATTGCAACGTCACGCACTGCTTGATCGACAGGGGCTGTTAGTCGGGCGTCAATCGAATGGGTTGCGACCTTAATTCGATGGATGCGGGCGCATCATAGATCGGGTCAGCTCAGTTTCTCCATGTAAGGTTGGCGCAGATTTTGCGCGCTCATTGAACGGCGGTCATTCCTTGGGGGCCGGCGGCAAGAGGGATCGGTGTCGGCGACCTAGTGTCGTGGTCATGATGTCCCCCCCAAGTTTTTTGCTCGTCGCGGTTCGATGCCGCGGCATCGCCCCTAGGGCAAAGCGGCGTTAAACTCGTCGTTGATGGCCACTTGTCTTATCGCACTCGGCTCGAATCTCGGTGATCGCCCGCACCAGTTGAACGCTGCCATCAGGCAGATCGCTCTGCGCATCGGTCTAGTCGCGCGGCGCAGCGCTTGGCGCGAGACTCCGCCAATCGGTGGCCCAGCAGAGCAGCCACCGTACCTGAACGGCGCAGTGCTGGTTCACAGCTCGCTGCCGCCTCGCGGTGTGCTTAAGCAGTTGATGGCCATCGAAGGCGAACTTGGCCGCCAGCGCGGCGAACGTTGGGGCGCGCGGGCGATCGATCTTGATCTGCTGCTCTGCGATCAAATGGTGATCGACGAGTCCGATTTTCAGTTGCCGCATCCTCGGATGGCTTTTCGACGATTTGTGCTCGAACCCGCGGCGGAGGTCGCCGCCGCAATGATCCATCCAACGTCGAGGTGGACTGTGGGCAGGCTGCGGGCGCATCTGGACCGATCGCCAAGGTATCTGACTTTGGCCGGGATGCCCGGCGTCGGCAAGACCGAAATTGCGCATCGCGTGGCCGCCGCCACCGGCGCCGTGGTGTTGGCCGATCCGCTGCCATTGATCGAGGCCGACGTTTCGCCTAGGCCGCCGCTGGAGCGAGAGATAGAATTAGCCGAGCGGCGTGCTGTTGCGCTAGATCGTGATCGCTTGCACAGTGGCAAGAGCTGGTTTGTCAGCGATTTTTGGTGGATGCAAACGGCAATCTACTCCAATTTGCTGCTGGGATTGAATGAGCTTGACCTGGCGATCCGGCACATGGTTCCTCTCATGCGACGGATAGCTCGGCCGCGGTTGACCGCCGTGCTGGACGCGCCGATCGATGACCTTTGGAAGAGGGCGCGAGCGACCAACCCGGCGCTGCGCGCCGCGAATGAAAAGGAGTTTCAGCGGCTGGCTGAAATCTATGCCGAGTTCGCAGCGCGAATCACGGGCCCCGTATTGCGACTCGACGCGCGACGGCAAGATGCCGCGATCACGGAGCTTGTGGCCGCGATGGCCGCCGCCACCTGATCCATGCCATCAACTATGAGCAGCAAACCGATTCTGGTTCACACCAAGCGCGAATTGGCCGCTCGCGTTGACGCCGCGCGACAGTCGGGGCGTCGCATTGGCCTTGTGCCAACAATGGGCGCGCTGCACGAAGGGCATGTCAGCTTGGCCCAGCATGCTTGCCAGTCGTGCGATTTCAACGTGGTGAGCATTTTCGTCAATCCAACGCAATTTGGCCCGCATGAGGATTTCGATCGCTATCCGCGCACGCTCGAAGCCGATCTGGCGGCGCTGTCGGCCTGCGATATCGATCTGATTTACGCGCCGCCTGCCAGCGAGATGTATCCCACTGGGTTCGCCACGCTCGTCGAACCGGGTGGCGTCGCGCTGCCGCTGGAAGGGGCGCGAAGACCGGGACATTTTCGCGGTGTGGCGACCGTGGTGCTCAAGCTGTTCGAGCAGGCGCGCCCCGATGTGGCGTTCTTTGGTCGCAAAGATTATCAGCAAACGCTGGTAGTTCGTCAGATGACGCGCGATCTCGATCTGCCGGTGCGTGTCGAAGTGTGTCCCACGGTGCGCGAGTCCGACGGCTTGGCGTTGAGCTCACGCAATCGCTACCTGCGGGCGGATGAGCGCGAGCAAGCGCCGGTGTTGTTCCGCAGCTTGCGATTGGCGGCCGAATTGATCGATGGTGGCCAGCGCGACGCGCGCGTGATTCTCGACCAGATGCGAGCATTGATCGCCAGCGCGCCCCTGGTGCAGCTTGATTATCTCGTTCTGGCCGATCCCGACACGCTGGCCGATGTGCAGGTCATTGAACACCCCACGGTAGCCGCCGTGGCGGCTCGGCTTGGCGCCACTCGCTTGATCGACAACGACCAGATTGGCGAATGGCTGCCTCGGCCAGTCGGAGATTAGAGGAGCATCCCGCGCGTGTATCAAACCCTGTTCAATATTCCGCGTGAATTGTTTGGTCTGCCGCTGTTCGGTATGGGTGTGCTCTTGGCCGTATGGGCGGTCGGCAGCGTGCTGCTGCTGGTTGTGCTGATACGGCAACATGGTTTCGACGCCGAGACGCGCGGCTATTTGCCAATTCTGTTGGTCGCCGGCGCTGCGATCGCCTGGGTCATTCCCGCCATCATTGGCGAACGCGGCCTGCCGATCCGCGGTTATGGCACCATGCTGGTGGTGGCGATCGTGTCGGCCTGCGCGCTGGCCGCCTATCGCGGCGCACGGGCAGGCATCCATCCCGAGGTGATATTATCGCTGGCCTTCTGGGCGTTCTTAGGCGGCATTGTTGGCGCGCGGATTTTTTACCTCGTCGAGTATTGGGAAGATTTTTCCCACGGAACGTTGGGGCAGCGCGTGTTTGCGGCGATCAATCTGACCGAAGGGGGTTTGGTGGTGTACGGCGCGTTGATCGGCGGCGCGCTCGCGGTGATCGCTTTTGTATTCAAGCACCATCTGCCGGCGCTGGCGATTGGCGACATCATCGCGCCCTCGCTGGCGCTGGGTCTGGGGCTGGGGCGACTTGGTTGCTTTCTGAACGGCTGTTGCTTTGGCGGCGCCTGCGAATTGCCCTGGGCGGTGCGGTTTCCGCAGCCAAGCCCACCCTTTCAAAGGCAGGTGGAGCGCGGCGAGATCTTTTTGCATGGAATCAAATTCGGCGGCGACTTAACCGGACCGCCAGTGGTCGCCGAAGTCGAGACTGGCTCGCCCGCCGCGGCGGCCGGCCTGCGCGCTGGTGATGAAATCGATGTGGTGAACCAAACGCAAACGATCAACGCCGCGCACACGTTGGACCTGTTAATGAAGGTAGAGGCAGGCGAGCCGATCACGCTGACCGTACGGGGCAAATCGCCAATCCAGTGGACATTGCCCGTTGCGGTGGAACGCGCCCTGCCAATTCACCCGACCCAGCTATATAGCGCCGTTGACGGCGTCTTGCTCTGCTTGTTTCTCGTGGCGATCACTCCGTTTCGCCATCGAGACGGCGAGGTGCTCGCTTGGCTCATGACACTGCATGCGATCTCGCGGTTCTTGTTGGAAGTGGTGCGCGTCGACGAACCAGGGGTTTGGGGAACGCCGCTCAGCATCGCGCAGGTCATCAGCCTGGTGTTATTGGCGGGGGCCGGCATTTTGTGGACGTTCATTCTGCGGCAACCACGCGGCACTACGCTGGCGGCGGTCGCCGCCTGATATCAGGCGCGGGCGATGGTGTTGCCGCCCAAACGCCGCACCACTCGGCGCATTTCGAGCGCGCTGATGGTGGCGAGCACTTGAGGGGTCGCCAGCCGACTGGCGCGCACGACTTCGTCGATGGTGGTGGCGCCGGCCGGAATGGCCGCCAGCACCTGTTGTTCGATTTCGTTCAATTGCAATTCCACAGGATGCTGGATCGTGCGCCCGTCGCCGGTCGGCGCGGGCCGCGCGAGCGGGCCCAACTCCTCCAGCACATCGTCGACCGATTCAATCAACTTCGCGCCGTCGCGAATCAGCGCGTGGCACCCTTTGGAAAGTGGATTGTCGATCCGCCCAGGGACCGCAAACACCTCGCGCCCTTGTTCCATGGCATGGCGGGCGGTAATCAGCGCCCCCGATCGTAGCGACGCCTCGATCACGATGATGCCGAGCGACAGGCCCGAAATCAGCCGATTGCGTTGAGGAAAGGCGCCAGCCAGCGGGCGGGCACGCGGCGGCGCCTCGCTGAGCAGCACCCCGGAACTGGCAACCTCGTCCGCCAGATCGACATGTTCGGGCGGGTAGATATTCAATAACCCGCTGCCAAGCACGGCCACGGTGCGGCCACCCGCTACCAGCGCGCCGCGATGAGCGGCGGCGTCGATACCGCGGGCCAGGCCGCTGGCGACTGTATATCCCGCGCGCACCAAGGCCGATGCCAAACGCTCGGCCTGCGTGGCGCCATAGTGCGTGGCATGCCGTGAGCCAACGATGCCGATCGTCAGCGCGTCTTCGCCACGCAGTTCCCCTCGAGCATAAAGGATGCCCGGCGGATCATAAATCTCCAGCAGGCGCTTTGGATACTCCGGCATCTCCGGGGTGAGCACCTGGATGCCGTTTGCCCGGCAGAGCGCCAATTCGGCCGCGACATCATTGTCGTCGCGCGCACGGGCGATGGTCTCACTCAGTTTTCCGCCAATGCCGGGCACGCGGCGCAACTGACTAGCGGAGGCGGCCAGCACGGCGCCAGCGTCGCCGAAATGGCCTATGAGAGCCCGCTGCAGCTTGGGGCCTACGCCAGCCACCAAAGACAGGCACAGCCGATCTTGCAGGTCGGCGTCGGGCGCCACTGGCGATTCTTGGCTCATGTGGTCGACCTGGCGGGGTGGCAAATCGCAATCGGCGTCACAGTATCGGTGGCGGGGGACGATCTGGCAACTAATAGCCCATCACACGGCCCGCTGCCACACTGCGCTACTTATCACGCGCGGGCGTTGTCGATAGGCTGTGCCTGTGGCAATTTGAGGCAACTGCCCCTCGCGCAGGGTCAATCCATGCGGATACCATTGTGGTCCTTGGTTTGGTGTCTTGGCGTCGCGATTTCAACCAGTTATGGCCTGGAAACTGGTGAACAGCTCACTTATCGCGGCAGCATTGCAAAGCTCAACGCCGACAAGGATCCGGGCGACCCGGAGAAGACATTCGATCTGGAGTTGCTCGTCGACGCGCAAGATGCCAATGGTGTCGATCTGAGTTGGGTGCTGACCGAGTCCGGACGCGGTGGCTGGTCTTGGAGCGATCGCTGCGGAACTTGGAAAGCGGCCTTTGATGGCGAACTCGACAATGACACGGGGCCTGCCTTGCTCTACGATCGCGACGATGCCAGCAGCGTCATCCCATTGCCTAACGTGCTTCTAAAACCGCCGGCGGCATTAGCGAAGGACTCCAACTGGTCGACTGACGAACAGAACTACCGCGTGGAGGAGGAGCAGAAGCTGGAAGGGCGCGATGTTTGGCGACTGACCGTTACCAACAACTCCGGTCGCCAGCGAGTGGTTTGGCTCGACAAGTCGGCGCCGCTCGCCGTGGCGATTGACGCTCGAGTGTTCATGGGCCAAGGCGAGGAGCATCAACTTCAACTGCGTTTGGTTGGCCGACAACAACTCACCGAGGAGCAGCGCCAGCGGCGCATGAGGGACATTGGCGCCATCGTCGCGCTGCGCCATCAAATGGGCCGCGTCGGACGCCACGAAGAACCCGCCTTGACGGAGCGCGAGCGCGCACGACTGATCGAAGCGCTACCCGAAGTAGAGCGCCAAGTAACCAGCCCTGCGCTGGCGATGATCGTGCAATCGATTCGGCGGGATTTGGATAGTCAGTCCGCACGTGCTGGCCGGGTGAGTGAATTGTCGCGCCGGTTTGTGGGACAGCCCTTGGGCGAGTTCGATCTAGAAGTCATCGGGGGACGGCGACTCACCAAGGCGGACCTGGCGGGCAAGGTCTCCGTGTTGCACTTTTGGACCTATCGGGCCGAACCATTGCGCGAGCCGTATGGACAAATCGGCTATCTCGATTTCCTCTCTGACAAGCGGCGCGGCGATGGGGTCCAGATATACGGTGTGGCGGTCGATGGGCGATTGCGCGATGCCGATCAGCGAGGCGCGGTGAAGCGTGGCGTCAGCAAGCTGATCGACTTCATGAACCTGAGCTATCCAGTGGCGCTCGACGATGGCGCGTTACTAGAGCAGCTTGGCGATCCGCGCCTGGTCGGGGGGCAACTGCCGCTGTTCGTTGTCGTTGGTCCGGACGGGCGCATAGCGCACTACTTTGTGGGCTGCTACGAGGTCGAGCGTGATGCCGGCCTGAAGCAACTCGACGAGGCCGTCAGCGCGGCCCTCAAGGTTCGACCGTAGCGAAAGCTACTTTTTACGCTGGTAGCGAAACAGCGGTCCGCCGTAGCTGGCCGCCGCACCCAGATCTTCTTCGATCCGCAGTAGCTGGTTGTATTTCGCGGTTCGGTCGGTGCGGCTAAGCGAACCGGTCTTGATTTGTCCGGTATTGAGGCCCACCGCCAGGTCGGCGATGGTGGCGTCTTCTGTTTCGCCACTACGATGGCTGGCGATGCTGGTGTAGCCATTGCGCTGAGCAAGCTGGATCGCCTCGATCGTCTCGGTGAGCGTGCCGATTTGATTCACTTTGATCAAGATGCTGTTGCCCACGCCCCGATCGATGCCTTGCTGTAGGCGTTTGGTGTTGGTGACAAACAGGTCGTCGCCAACAAGCTGCACACGGTCGCCCAGCGCCTTGGTGAGCGCCAGCCAACCGTCCCAGTCGTCCTCGCTGCAGCCGTCTTCGATGGAAACAATCGGGTACTTATTCACCCAGTCGACGAGAAACTGCACCATCTGGCTCGAATCGAGCTGCTTTTTGTCGATGGTGTAACGGCGGCTTTTTCCGTCATAGAACTCCGTCGCGGCGACATCCAGCGCCAAGGCGACTTGCGTGCCCGGTTGGTAACCAGCCTTCTCAATCGCCTGCATAATCAGGTCGAGCGCCTCGCCATTGCTCTTGAGATCGGGAGCAAAGCCCCCCTCGTCTCCGACGGCGGTGTTCAGACCCTGCGACTTGAGCACCTTTTTGAGGCTATGAAAGATCTCCACGCCGGCGCGCAGCGCGTCGTGGAAAGTTTCAAAGCCCAGCGGCATGACCATGAATTCCTGCACGTCAACGGCATTGTCGGCATGTCGCCCGCCGTTGACGATGTTCATCATGGGGGCGGGCAAGAGCCGCGCGCCAACACCACCGAGATAGCGGTATAGCGGCAACCCCGCAAAATCGGCGGCGGCATGCGCGGCGGCCAAAGAAACGCCCAGCAAGGCGTTGGCGCCCAGCTTCTTCTTATTGGGGGTGCCGTCCAACTCCAGCATGCGTTGGTCGAGTTCCACCTGATCGAGCGCGTCCATGCCGAGCAGTTCTTCGGCGAGCACGGTGTTGATGTTCTCAACAGCTTTCGAGACGCCCAGGCCAAGGTACTCGGCGCTATTGCCGTCGCGGAGTTCCCACGCCTCGTGGACTCCTGTGCTGGCCCCGCTGGGGACCGAAGCCCGCCCCGAGGAGCCGTCGGCCAAATGCACTTCGACTTCCACGGTGGGGTTGCCGCGACTATCAAGAATCTGGCGGCCGTGAAGATGGACAATAACCGAGCTCATGCCTGTGCGACGCCTCTTTGCGCGGGAAACTTTCAAGTGACGCGAAGAGGGATATTGTGCCGCAAACCGGCCGATTTGCCTATGGGCCGCTTGTCCGCCTGATGGCGCGCTCAGGGCGCCGCGCGAGACCGACATCTCAAGGCTAACGCGTGCTATCGCTGGCGGGTGTCGCTGTCGCCGATTGGGCCGTTGGCGCCTTCACTTCCTCATTGTTGCGGTAGTGTTTATAGGCCAGTTGATTGCCCGTCTCGTCCCACTCCACGGCGATGCCGTGTCGGCGCCCTTTCCAAAATTGTTCGACCGTCCGCGGCTTGCCGCTGGCGTGCCAGGTGCGCACCACGCCATGTTGTTCGCCATCGAAGAATTCGCCGAGCGTGGCGCGCTTGCCGTCTTCGAACCACTCTTCGATTTTGCCGTGCAACTTGCCATCGCGGTAGAAGGAGTGAACTCGCAACTGCCCGGTTGGCCACCACTCCCGTTGCTCGCCCGAAAATTCTCCCTCCTTGAAATTCAGGTCTTTGACTAGGTGGTAAGGCTTTGCGACCCAGCGCCGCCAATGACCATGCGGCTTGGCGTCGAGATATTCGGATTCATCCTCTTTTTGACCGTCGGCGAACCAGCTTTCCCATTTGCCCGCGGGCTCGCCGGCTTTGTACTCTCGCTTGTAGCGCAACTGCCCCGTGGGGTACCACGCGCTGGCGGCGCCGTGAAACTCGCCATCCTTGTAGTTTGCCTCCGACTGCGGCTTGCCGGAGATGTACCAGAGCTTTTCCACACCATCTTTGACGCCGTGAGAAAAGTTGCGCTCCAGTCGGGGATGGCCGTTCTTATGCCAACGTTTCAAAACGCCGTGCTGCTGGGACTTACTGTCGTAGTTGGCCTCGATCATTTTGACTTCCGGCGTAAACCATTCGTTGTAGACGCCGCACTTGTTTCCGTGGTGATAATCGACCTCGCGCGACAGCTTGCCGCTTTTGAACCAGCGGGTCTCGCGTCCCTCTTTCATGCTGTTGGCATAGGCGCCTTCGGCGGCCTTGACGCCATCCGGGTACCATTCGGTCCAAGGGCCGTGCTTGGCGCCTTTTTGATAAACGCGGCGCAAACGCGGCTTGCCATCTGCGTAGTAGCGAGTTTCGACGCCGTGCGGAATCTTGCGGCCATTCTGCAGAATTACTTCGCGCCGTACGCTCACGTGTCCGTCGGCGGACTTCTCTTCCTCCAACTCTGTTCCTGGCGTGCGCGGCGGCTCGGCAACCGGCGCGGGCGCGCTCGCTGAATCCGTCGGAGGACTTTCGGCCGCGGTGTCAGCGGCCTCTGGTTCGGCGGGTGCTGCGTCGTCTGTCGGCGCCGATGCGGTGGTCGGCGGTGAGTCGCTTGCTGGCTCCGCAGCCAGGGCCGACAGGCCAACAAGAGAAACGAGCCATATTGCCAGGTAGTTCGTCATAAGACACGCCCAACGCGAATGCTTCCAGGTGCGAGGCATCAACTTGGCGGTCGATACGTCACAAAAACGGCGGCCGCGGACTCGGCCAGTCGCCTCTTACTAGCATACGCTGCCGACCGGCCAGAGTGAAAACCGCGCTCGTTGGTGGTAATCGATTCAGCCGGAAGTTCCGAGCATGCGGGCGTATTGCCGCGCCTGATCGCCAAAATCGAGGCCGACATGGCGCCCCAGCGCTTCTCGTAGTCGGCGAGTGACCGGGCCAATCCGGCCATGGCTTACAGAATTCTGGTTGAATGACCGTCCATGCAGGATGCCAATGCTGGTGGAAGTCAGAAACATTTCGTCCGCCGCGGCGGCGTCGGACAGGCGCACATTGCGCTCGGCGGTGGCAATTTCCAATTCGTTCGCCAACTCCAAGATCACGCCGCGCGTGATGCCCGACAGCACATCTTCGGCAGGGGGTGTCACCAACTGGCCGTCGCGGACCAGGAAGAAGTTGCCGCTGGTGCCTTCGGTCACGCGGCCGTCGGGCGTGGCCAATACCGCCCAGGCGCCGGGCAGAACATCTTGCGCTTGAAAGTTAGCGATGTGATAGTGAATTCGGCTGCGGGTCTTGATGGTGGGATCAAGCAACTCTCGCCCGATCGCGCGCTGGGGCGGGACCACCAGATCGAGCCCCGATTCGTATCTCGGCGCTAGCGCCGCCAGTTTGCGGGTGAGCGGAAAGCAACTGATCGCCACGGTCGGGCGCGTGTCAGCCGCCGAAAACGCCTCGGCAAACGCCGCTGCGGGGCCACGTGAGACATGGTGAATGATGTTCCAGTCCACTTCCGTGGGCTCGGTGGGCAAATTCCGCTCCAGCGTCTCCAACGTCAGGGACTCGATCTTATCGAGGCTGACGCCGGCTTCGACGCGAATGGTCGCCAAGCTGTGAAACAATCGTTCCAGGTGCTGCCGGAGCCGAAATGGACGATGGTGGAAAGTGCGAGTGACTTCAAACGCCATGTCGCCCATCGTGACGCCCGAGTCATAGATGGAGAGGCGCGCCTGCGACTCGGCCACAAATTGGCCATTGAGATAGACGATTCGTTCGCTCATGAAGGCCCTTGTTTACGGCGCGGTCAAAACGCCACACCATCGTAGGCGCTTGGCGCCAGCGGACAACAGCATTCATAGTCTGGCGATGGCGCAACGACATGCCGATGCTGATTATAGAGCGTCGTGGTCCTCGTCTGCCTCATCGAGCGGCGACGAGCCACTGGGGTTGAACGAACCGAGCAGCTTGCGCCCCTTGTGGATGAAATACGCCTCGGTGGCGCCGAGGGGCCGCCGGCTGTGGCCGACCGGATACCATTCGGCTTGGCCCGCTTCGACCATCAGCACGCCGCGGCGGTCGCCCTGACGTGCCGTGGCGATCAAGGTGCGGTCGTCGAAGAAGTGCCCTACGGCGACTAGATCTAGGTCTTGATATTCATCGCCAGCGCACTGCGCCGCTTTGCCTCGGTAAATCGCTTGTTCAGCGGGGGGTAGTTCCCTGATGGGGATCTCGAAAATCTCCTGATGCTCCGCCTGCCAACCGGCGAAAGCGGCATAGATGTCGTCCGGCGGCAGGTCTTCCAGGTCGGCCGCCAGGCTGAAAGTCACCGGACCGACGATACCAACACCGCTCAGGCCGCTGTTGCGTGCGCGATACTCATAAACAAACAGGCGACAATCCACCGGCTCGTCATAGCCGGGCCAATACAGGCGCCGCGCATCGATCGCTCGAATGTTATGCGGCGGCGCGCCAAATTGAGCCGGTTCCGCGAGCCAATCCGATAGTTGCGCCGCCGCCCGCGCGGCCGGCGCGCGATCGGTGGTTGCCGCGCGGTCGATGGCGGACAGCTCTTCGAGATAGGCGAGGGCGCGGGTCCGCGACGCCGGATCGGCCGCCAGTTCCACCAAGGCGTCAACTCCTGTGGAGTCGCCCAGGCGCGCCAGCGCCGCGGCGGCTTCCACGCGCAAACGCCGATGTCCAATCTCGAGGGTGCTATGCAATTTGCCGGCGGCGCGCGGGTCGCCAATGAGGCCGAGCGCATCGCAAAGCGAGACGCACAAGGACACGCTTTCTTCGACCGTTTGCCGCGCGTGCGCCAAAGTGCGATCGGTTTTCGGAGAACCCTCCTCGAACCGCGTCAAACGCTGAATGACGTCTCCCAAAAGCTCGCTAAGCGTCGCCACGCGATCGACCGCTGGATGGGCAGCGAGCAACCCCTGGCGGGTCCAATGATTGGCGACATCCAGCACTAGCGCGGCCGTTTGCGGATAGGCAAGCGCCTCGAGCAGTCGCGGAAACAAGGCGCTTGGATCGAACTCCTTCAATTGCAGCAGGGCGGCAAACGGAATCGCTGCCACCGGCGCCGTGGCTGGCGGCGCCGTCGCCACCAATTCGGCAAAGCGGGCCAACGCGGCCGTGCCGCCGTCGGTGGCCAGCAACCGTAGTATCGTGCCGCGAGAAAGTCGTTCGGAATCCAGCCGCCGATAGATGATCTCCAATTGGTCGATAGCAAACTCAGTAAGTCGCCTGTGATTTCCAGTCCGTGCGGTTGGGCCGGCCAAACGCAGCGCCCCGGCCATCGCGGCAATCAGGGAGTCGGGCTCGGCCAGTGGTGGATCAATTTTGGCAATGGCCTGGAGCCAGCCATCGACTTCATCAGTGGTGGCTGCGGCATGCGACTCCATCGCGCTGACCAACGCGCTCCGCTCCGCGGCGCCGAGTCGATTCCAATCGCTAATGAGCGCGGCGATCTCGCCTGGTTCAACCCCTTGGCGACGTGATCCATGTTGACTCATTTTGCCAAACCCACTAAAAACCCGGCGTTCCAAGGAGATGCGGCGCGACAAGGCGCTTCATCACAAAGCGCGCCGGCCAATTTTTTCGCACATTTTTCGTTGTTCACCAAGTCGGCGCTCAAGCCGCGGCTCACCGCGACCGATAAATTTCGCCTGAACCCACAGCGCCGAGAAATTCGACGCGACACACAAAATCATTTTCGGCTACTTCCCTTTTTCGAGGCGTCCGGGGAAGAGAGGCCACACGCAGGGCGCCTGCATCACTACGGAGCCATGGAAATGGCCACAAAGACCGCAGGGAAGACCACTGCCACCAAGTCCGCCAAGCGCTCGCCCAAGGCGGCCCCCAAGCGCACTTCCGCCAAGCCGGCCGCCAAGCAGTCGCCGAAGGCGAAAGTCGGCGCCAAGAAGACGGCCAAGCGGTCGATCACGAAGAAGTAACTGGGCTGGCGCCCTCCGCCTGAGCCCAATGACACAACGAGAAAGGTCGATGTCGGAATCAATTTCCGGCATCGACCTGATTTTTTGGGGACGGCTTGTTGATCCGCTCGCGAGCTACATGGGCGACAGGCAACGCCGCCCTGCGAAGGTCTGGATGCAAAGTTTCACCGAGCCTTGCAGGTGTCCAGCGTTCCATTCCGAGAATCAGATGCATGCGGACCAGGGGTCTGCGACGTCGGCTTCTTGATCGGTTTCGGCCTTGAGTTCGCCGCGGCGAATCGAAACTTCGAGCGGGGCCGAGACGCCGATTCGCACTCGATTGCCACTCAGCTCGGTGACAATGATCTCGATATTCCCGCCCACAACGATCCGCTCTCCTTGCTTTCTGCTGAGCACCAACATGTCTCACTCCCTCCTAAGATTTATCCTTCTTGCTATGTATTCGATCGATCGGCCGCGACGCGCCTTGCGGGAAGCGCGTGCGTGTTTGGCCGTCGCCTTCATGACGATTTGAGAGGCTAGCTTCGATCGTGCTAGCACTCCAGCGCTGCGGCGTGCTTTGCATGGCCTAACCAGACCGCACAACCATTCACGGCAGCTCGGAGGCAAACTGTGCCCGGCAGTTGTCGGGCCACCACCGCTAACGAAGAGGGCGCCTTCACCCTGAAACGCGATGGTTCGATGCGATGCCCGTGTCTCTGATCCGCGTGACTACGGGGCAATCACCGTATGCCACTTCATGAGCACACTCGACTGGCGTAGCCTATGTCGCCGCGAGAGAGGCGGTCAATAGCAGTTTTTTACGAGTTTGTGGGTATGTCGCTTTTGATTTGACTATGGCGCCGCCTGACGGCCCGTCGCGGTGGCGGCGCCGCCGTCCCGTCACGCGAGCAGCGAACCCAATCTGCCGGTGCTATCACCCAGCGATTCGACGCCTGCATCCATACGGTCCAGCAGGGCCAGCCATAGATTATTGAGCGGGGTTTCGTTGGCATATCGCACATGCCGACCTGGTTCCAGCGTGCCACAGCCACGACCGGCCAGGAGCAACGGCAAGTCGTCGTGGTTATGGCGATTGCCGTCGCCAATGCCGGATCCGTAAACGACCATCGAATGATCGAGCAAGTTGCCGTCCCCCTCGGCGATCGATTTCATGCGCTCCAGCAGGTACGCGAATTGCTCCAGATGAAAGCGATTGATCTTGGCCACCTTGGCCTGCTTGGCCTGGTCGCCACTGTGGTGGGTGAGCGCGTGATGCCCTTCTGGCACATCGATGAAGCGATACGGGCGGTTGCTTCCCTCATTGCCGAGCATGAAGGTGACAACACGCGTGGAATCGGTTTGCAAGGCCAACACCAACAGATCGCACATGATGCGAATATGATCGACGTAGTCCTTAGGGATGCCTTCCGGTTTGTCGACAGTTGGCAATTGCCGCAGCGCGAACTGTTCCGCGCGCTCGATCCGCGTTTCGATGTCGCGCACCGCGGTGAGGTACTCGTCCAACTTGCCGCGGTCAGTTTGCCCTAAGTGTCCGCGCAGGCGCTGGGCATCTTCGCGCACAAAATCGATCACGCTCTGGCGGTAATGTTGCCGTCGCTCCCGCGCCTCGGCCGACCCACTGGCGCCGTCGCCGCCAAAAAGGCGTTCAAAGACAAGTCGCGGATTGACCTCTTTGACCATCGGCGTGGTTGGCGAGCGCCAAGCGATGTTGGCGGAGTAGGCGCAGCTATATCCGGAATCGCAGTTGCCGGCCTGCAGTCCTTTTTCGCACCCCAACTCGAGCGATGCGAGGCGCGTGTGATGGGCCAACTTCTCCGCGGCGACTTGATCGGCCGAGATGCCGGCGCGGAGATTGGCGCCATCGGTCTTATAAGGATGCGCGCCGGTGAGAAACGTGGCGGCGCTGCGGGCGTGATCGCCGCCGCCGTCGCCATGTGCGCGGGCCCAGTTTTGCGTCAGGCCGGATAGCACGCAGAAGTCATTCTTCTGCGCTGCCAGGGTTTGCAGCGTCGGCGAAAGCTGATAGTCGCGCCCCTCGCCTGTGGGCGTCCAATCGGGCATCTGCACTCCGTTGGGAACAAAGACGATCGCCATCCGATTGGGCGATTGCTGCGCTTCGCTCGCGCGCAGCCGCGTCGGCGCCATCGCGTCGAACAAAGGCAGCGCCAACCCGGCGCCGAGACCTTTGAGCAACATGCGGCGCGAAATCCGCCAGTGTTTCGACATCTCTAACCTCCTGTGACGTGCGACTCGTTTGCGGCGTCTGGCGCGCGACGCATGCGGAATGGATCGCTCGCGACAATCTCCACAACCAGTCGCGAGAACTTGTCTGCATCGGCGACCAACGCCGCCCGAATCCGCTCGATGGCGCGGCGATCGTAACGTTCCACGCCGCGGCCGAGGGCGTAAGTGAGCAATTGTGACGCCAGCGTACGACGAAACTGGTCGGCCCGGGCGAGCAGCACCTGCTGCAAACCGGTGGGACCGCTAAAGGTGGCGCCGCCGGGCATTTCGCCGGAAGCATCGACCGGAGTATCGCCCTCTTTTTCGCGCCAGGCCCCAATGGCGTTGTAATTTTCCAATCCGAATCCGAGGGGGTCCATTTGTCGATGGCATGCGGCGCAACTCGCATCGGCGCGATGTTGCTCAAACTGCGCGCGCAAGCTTGCTGATGTGTCGACCTTGGGATCGATTTTCAATTCACCCACACCTGGTGGCGGTGGCGGAGGAGGGGCGCCAAGAATTTGCCCGAGCACCCATTTGCCGCGCTTTACTGGCGATGTACGGGTGGGGTCGGAGGTCACCGTCAGCACGCTCCCCTGTGTGAGCACACCGCCGCGATGCTGCTGGGCAGATTGCACTTTGCGGAACTCTTCCCCCTTGACCCCTTCAATACCGTAATGCTTGGCAAGTTGCTCGTTGACAAACGTGTAGTCGGCGGCGATCAAATCGAGCACGCTGCGATCCTCGCGCACGATGGAATCGAAAAACAGCAACGTTTCTTGGCGCATCGCGGCGCGCATCTTGGGATCGAAGCTTGGAAACAGCTTGGGATCGGGCGAGACCGTGTCGAGGTTGCGAATTTGCAACCATTGCGACGCGAAATTGTCGACCAGTGCCGCCGATTTAGCGTCGGCCAACATGCGGCGAGTTTGCGCTTCTCGAACCGCCGGATTTCGAAGTTTGCCCGCGGCGGCAAGCTGCGTCAGCTCTTCGTCTGGGAGGCTGCTCCAAAGAAAGTATGACATCCGCGAAGCAAGCTCGTAGTCGTTGATCTCGTATGGCTGACCGGGCGCCGCGTTGTCGTTGAGTTCAACCCGATAAAGAAAGTGCGGCGAAACCAAGATCGCCTGCACTGCCACCTGCACACCACGTTCAAACGAGTCTCCCGACTCCCGCGCGATCCGCACCAACGCGACCAGTCGCTCGACTTCTTCTGGCGTCGCCGGCCTCCGGTAGGCGCGACTGGCAAAGCGAGCGAGCACCTCGCGGGCGCAGGCGTCGTAGTCCGCCGCATCGGCCAGTGGCGCCGGAGTTTTGAAGAGGATTCGGCGATGTGTCTCTGGAAATTCGAGCGGCCGATCGAGCGGCCCTTCCACTTCGAATCGCAGCACGGTCAGATTGCGGTCGCGATTGCCGGGATCGGGATCGTCTGGCTGGTAGTAATCGTTGACGAACGCCGTCGAGATTCGGCGATCTCCGAGGGGCAACCGAGCGCGGGCCTCGTAAACCTCCGGCTGATCCTCGACGGCCGACACGTCGATCACTCGCACGGGTTTACCGTCCAAACGAACTTCCATGCGGACCGGCTCATCTCCCGCCTGAGCGCCAAACGCGGTGATTCGAATCGCGTATTCGCCCTCCTGGGCTGATGGGAACATCGCGGCAAGCTCTCCGGACGAGGAGATCGAGCCCGATTTGTCGGCGCCTCCTGTAGCTTCGCAATCGCCGGGATCAAAACTCGCGAGGGGCGGTTTCGGCGGTTCGGTCAGTATCGCCCGCTCAGTGATCTGTTCGGCGGCCGCGAGGTACTTTTCCAACAAAGTGGGTGGCAGCGCCAAGACGTCGCCAATGTTGTCGAAGCCATACCCCACCTCATCGGTGGGAAAGTCCTTGGTGGGCTCAAAATCGATGCCCACCAGGTCGCGAATCGTGTTGTAGTACTCCGCACGATTCAGCCGCCGCATGGTGACGCGTCCCGGATTGTTGGGTTCGGCCGCGTCGGCTTTTTCCAACTCGCCGGTGAGCCAGTCGCAGAAAGCGGTCACTTCCGGCGTGTTGGGGCGCGGCACATTTTCCGGCGGCATTAGTCCCATCTGCACATAGTCGCGCACTTTCTCCCAGCGATCGCGATCTTTGAGTATCGCGTCCAAATCGGCATATCGGTCCAATGCCAGTTGGGCTTCGGCTTCGTCGCCGCTATGACAATCGGCGCAATATTTGGCGACAAACGGTTGCAGTTGATCGACCGAAAACGGCGGCGCGGCCGATTCGCCAGCCAAAGCCTGAAGACAACCCAATGCCCAACAGGCGATTGTGGTTGGCAACCACCGCGACAACGTCGCTCGCTTGCATGACAGCCGCATTCGATCGTACCTGGGTGGGAATCGCTGCAGGGGCCGCTCGGCAGGCAGGGAAGAAAGGCGCCGGGCCACGCGCCGGTGGGACTATGCCCAATTATAGGGGCCGATTCGCCTGCAAACCACCTGATTGACGCCTTGGCGCGGAGGACGCATCAGACCAAATGCCGGTGCGATCCCGCTTGGCGGAGTCCTGCGCGCGTCGAAAGCGGTCTTTCATGTCGGGCGAATAGGGATGATTGAAGAGCGCACGCGCCAAACCGGCGCGCAGCAATTCTTCGTTCAGTAGCCGATCGCCCACCCAAACATAGGCCAATTTTCGCCCGTATTGGTCGATCTGCTCGCGATCGAATTCCAGTCGCACTTGGCCATTTTGGTCGTCGATCAAATTGCGGGTAAATCGCGAGGCTTCTGGCCCCCACGGCTGGACGGGCGTGTTTTCTTTCTTGGTTTCTGGTGTGTCGACGCCAATGAGCCGTACCCGGCTGTGATCTTCCATCAACAGTGTGTCGCCATCGACCACTCGGGCGACTGTCGAAGCGCTGGTCGCGAGCGGGGGCTGAGTGTGGGAGGGCGCTGGATTGTCGCGCGACAGCCAAGCGACGATCGCAGACAAAATGATGACGGCCAGCAGCGCCCATGGATCATGACGGAATTGCCGGCGCCACACCATGTCGTAGGCAACACGCGGAAGAAATTAAGAGGGGCGGTCGCGCCGCAGCAAGGCTAGTTTTCGCTGAACTCAATCTGCCGCCCCGCGCCCAAGGGGTTCTTAGCGAATTTTCTGGCGCACTCGGAGCAAAGATCAAAGCACAATTGCTTGTCCACCAGATCCGCGGCGTATTCGTCGTCTCCCAGTCGTTGGAGCGCGTCTTGCATTTCATCCAGATAGTCGCGGTCGTCATCCGCTGCTTCCAGCGCGGCCGGATCGATGTCTTGCGAGATATCGACCCGAATGACGAACCGCTGGTCGTTGTCGGTGTCAATCTCTCGTTTACACAGGTCACACGAATAGTGAATCATGCGGCGCGAGTCCTGTGGCTAGGTCGGCCTGGCGGGCCGGCGTGCTGGTGTGTTGGCGGGGCTCATCCCCGTCTCGTAGTTTCATCCTAATAGCATCCGAAAGAGATCGGCAAGCCCGGGTTCTCGCGAATTTTGATGGATCAAAATCGCGGACTCGCCCTTTCTGCGTGGCGCATTTCCGTGTGCCAACCGGCCTGCAGGCGCCGTGAGGCCGTGGCGTTATGGTGTTGCCCGGCAATGACTTTGTGCCGTGGTCGCCGGCCGGTGTCCGCTGGCCTGGCGCAAGGACGGCCGATAGAATAGTTGCGACCGCTGACCAATATTCGAGGCGAACTCCTTCCGCAGAAGACGCGCTTCTCAGGAAGGCACGGACGTTTTCTACACTGGTCCCGGAGGCATGCCATATGTCGAGTCTGGCTGTCGGCAGCGAGGCGCTGAGCGCAAGCGTGCTCGTACTGAATCGCTCATATCTCGCCGTTCATGTTGTGAACGTGCGTCGTGCGCTCGGATTGTTGTTTCGCGATCTGGCCGAGGTCATCCATGTGGAAGACGGCCAGTACGCCAACCACACCTTCGATTCCTGGCGCGAGGTGAGTGAACTGCGCGCGAACTTCAAGGAAAAGGACGACGATTGGATTCGCGCTGTCAACTTTGAGTTGCAAGTGCCGCGCGTAATCCGGCTGCTGTTCTATGAGCGCTTGCCGAAACAGACGATTCGTTTCAATCGACGGAACATCTTTGCCCGCGACAGCAACCGCTGCCAATACTGCGGCAAGCGATTTCCAACGACTGAGTTGAGCCTCGATCACGTTGTGCCGCGCAGCCGGGGAGGCGACACAACCTGGGAGAACATTGTTTGCGCCTGTGTGCGTTGCAACGTGAAGAAGGGTGGTCGCACGCCGCTGGAGGCAAACATGAAGCTGGTGCGACCGCCGTTCAAACCCAAACGCAGCCCGCAGTTGACCATCAAGCTGGGCAATCCCAAGTACGAAAGTTGGAAGTCGTTCTTGGACAACGCCTACTGGTCGGTCGATTTGAAATAACCAGCTAGTCGGTCGTACCCAATTTTTTTCGCAAAGTGGCGCGGTGCATGCCGAGCATCTCCGCCGCTAGCGCGCGGTTGTTGCCGGTGCGCGCGAGTACCGCATCGAAGAGCGGTTTTTCCGCCGTGAGCAGGAATTTCTCATAGAGGTTCAACGGCTCGTTGGCTTCCGCCAGGCGGCGCTGGGTCCAATCGCGCACCGCGCCTAGTAGTTGTTCATCGTGCGTGGAATCGCTGTCGCCAATGGCCACATGCTCGGCGTGGATCTCCCCCTCGCGCGCGACCAGCGCCGCGGCGCGCACCACGTTGCGCAGTTCGCGCACATTACCGGGCCAATCGTAACCAAGCAGCAATTGCAACGCGGAGGACGAAAGTCGCAATCCGCGCGCGGCGCCCGACTCCTCGGCCAGAAAGCGTTCGGCCAACAATCGCACGTCGTCTCCGCGAGACCGCAAAGGGGGCACGTCGATTTCGAACATGGCCAGGCGATAGTACAGATCCTCACGAAATCGGCCCGCGCGAATTTCCTCTTTCAGATCGCGACGGGTCGTCGCCATCAGGCGAATGCGCGAGGGCGAATCGCCAGCTCCCCATGCCGCGGCGCTGAAGGTTTGTTCCAGCGCGTGGAGCAGTTGAGCTTGGACATCGAGCGACGCCTCGCCAATATCGCTCAGCAACAGCGTTCCGCCCACAGCGGCGGATAGCCCATTGGGCCCTTCGAGAGCATCATCAAGCCACGGCGGACTCATGGCGGGAAAATGCATCATCGCCCAGGGTCCATCGACGCGCGCGGAATGTTCGTGGATGGCGCGAGCCACCAATTCCTTGCCGACGCCGCTTTCCCCGCTGACGATCACATTCGCGTCGCTGCGGGCGACCATGGCGATGCGCTTAAAGACCTCCTGCATGGCGGGGCAGCGTCCCAGCAGCAGGTCGGGCGATGAGACATGCTGCGGCTGATTTGTCGAGCTTTGAGATGTGGCCAGCGCTCGTCGCATCACCTGGAGCGCCGCATCGAGGTCGAACGGTTTGACAAGATATTCAAAGGCGCCCTGTCCAAAGGATCGGACCGCCACATCCAAGTCGCCAAAGGCGGTCATCACTACGATGCGCGGCTTGCCGTTCCCAGCGGCCAATTGCCGCATGACGTCCAGCCCGCTGGCGCCCGGCAGGCGCACATCGAGAAACACGAGTTGGAGGGATTGGCCCTTGGCCTGGCGCACGGCGTCTTCCGCCGAGGCGGCGACCAGCGTCTGGTGGCCTTCTTCTCGCGCCAATCTGGTCAGCGCCCAGGCAATGGCTTGTTCATCGTCGACGATCATGACGGTCGACATGGACGTTATCCTTTCGCAGCCGCTGTAAGTTCAGCTTCCTGAGCCGAGCGCGCCGCGGGAGCGGCCAGCGGCACATGCCACTCAAAACACGTTTCACCGTTTTGCCGCCGATAGGTCAACGAGCCGCCATGCGATCTGGCGATTTGACTGGCGACGGCAAGCCCAAGCCCTATTCCCTCGGGCTTGGAACTAGCGAAGGGTTCAAAGAGATCGGCTTCGACTGCTGTCGCGACGCCCGGGCCAGTGTCGCATACCAAGACGCGCGCCGACTGCGCGAGCCGTTCGAGGCGAATTGTCACGATGCGATGCGCGCAGGCCTCGACCGCTTCCAAGGCGTTGATGGTCAGATTCAACAAAAGCTGCCTCATCTGAGCCAGGTCGCCGCACACCACGAGCGGCTCGTTAGGCAGTTCGAGTTGCAGAATCACTTGACGATGGGCGCAGTTCGGTTGGATCAATGCTTGCACGTCCTTAGCCAATTGCCGCAGATCGCAATCGCTGGTCCGACACAACTGTTGCTTGCCAAGCGACAAGAAGCCGCACAACTGCTCCTCGACCAAATCTAGCTGACGGAGGGCTGTTTGCAGGCTTTCTTCGTCGACATCACACGCGCGCCGGTGCAACTGCATTGCGAGCCGTGCCCCGGTGACGCCGTTGCGCAATTGATGCGCCAAGCCGCCGCTCAATCGCCCCAACAGCGTCAGCCGCTCGCCGCGGCGAATCGCCTGATGCAATTGTGATAGTTCATGCGCCAGCCAATTGGCTGTCACTACCAGATCGCGCACCTCGTCGTTGCGTGCGGGCGTCGGCGATTGCTCAAAGACGCCGCTGGCCAGTCTTTCCATGCGCTCGGCGACCACGCGAATGGGTTGGGTCACTCGCCGCGACACCATCACGGCCACCACAGCCGTGGCCAGGATGCCGGCCAAGCCTGCCACGAAGGAGGGGAATATGGCCTCGCGCCGCGCTGCTCGCCAAGCCGTTTCCGGATATAGCGCAAACAGGCTCATGCCGGCCTCATTGGAGGCGCTGGCAGTGATGGCGACTTGCCGCTCGAAATAGGCCTCGCCCCCGAGCATCACCGAACGTCCCAGACCGGCGGGCGCCGGCGAGTTGGCGGCGCCCAAGACTTGTTCCACCGGCTGGGGCCAATCGCGGCTGCTGGCGACGGTGCGGCCAGCGCGCAATAAAACAAACTCGGCGCCGGAGAGTCCGCGCATTTTCTCCAGGGTGGCGTTGTTGAGCGGAAAGGCGCTGGCTTGGAGCGTATCGGCAATTCGGTCAAGATCGTATTGCACCTGCCGGTAGGCGCGGCGCGTGGCCAACCAGCCGGTGAGCACACAAATGGCGATCACCGTCGCCAGCATGGTCAGCGACATCGGTACAAACACTTGATAGCGCAGTGGATAGCGCATGCGCAACGTTCGGTCTCGGGGGCTGTCGATCGCTTTCTGATTTTATACCCAAGCCCGCTGGCGAAGTCGCCCACCCAGCGGCAGCTATTTGATACGATGGCGCCGGATACAACGTTGGCCAGTCGAACTACGTATCGAGAGAATCACACCGTGTCGCATTGTTTTCGCTTCGTGCTCGTGGCGTTTCTGCTTGTGTTAATGACGCCTTTGCCGTCCTCCATAGGGGCGGACGGCGCGGCCACACGTCCGCAAGTGACGGTGACCTTCGCGGCCCTGGGAGACATTCCGTACTCACGCGAGGAAGAGCGGATGCTGGTGGAGCAAATCGCCGCCACCAATGCCGACCCGAGTCTGTTGTTCGTTATCCATGTGGGCGACATCAAACGTGGCCGTGACCCCTGCCGTGAAGAAGCCTACGCCAAAGTGGCCAAAACGCTCGCCGCCAGCACGCATCCACTCTTTATTATTCCCGGCGACAACGAATGGAACGAGTGCTGGAGCATTGGCCCGAAGAAAGCATGGGCCTTGTGGTCCAAGCATTTCTTGCGATTTGAAGATCGCCAACCCCATCAGTTGTCGGTGGCTCGACAAGAAGCGCGACCGGAGAACTTTGCGTTTTTTAACGGCGGCGCGCTGTTCGTCGGACTTAACCTTGTGGGCGGACTGGTGCACCATCGCGACGAATGGCGGCAGCGCATGACACAAGACGCCGATTGGCTAGACCAGCAAGTCGAGGCCCATCGCGCGGAAATCACCCATCTCGTGGTGTTCGGACACTCGGGGCCAGGGCGAAAAGATGGCGCGACCAACCCTTTTTTCGACCGGTTGGAGCAGGCCGCGGTGACGCTCAAGAAGCCGGTGTTGTATCTCCATGGCGACGGCCACACCTGGGTGTATGACCATCCCTTTCGCACGGCCCGAAATATCCTGCGAGTCCAGGTCGACCAGGGAGGCAAGGCGCCCCCGGTGCGGGTGAAGGTGGTGACCAGCCCAGTGCAACCATTCGTGCTTGAACGCGACGCCTATCGCGTGGCCCCGGCCAAGGCCGCCGGTTGAATGAGGGCCCAGTTGCGCGATTCGCGGATGACACAACCCAGGTGGCGGCATTAGAATCGCGTTCATTAACGCCGGACCCCACCCGCTAGGGAGTGCAGTGTGGCTCGCAAGGTAATCCTCGACGTCGATCCGGGCATCGACGATGCATTGGCCCTGTCGATTGCGCTGTTTGACGAAGCGCTGGAAGTCGAGGCCGTAACGGCGGTCGCGGGCAACGTCGATGCCGTGCGGGCCACGCGCAACGTGCAGGCGATCATCGAGCAACTCGACCCTCCACGGTTGCCACGCATCGGCGCCGCCAGCGATCCGGACCATGGGTTGCCAACCGACACCACGCACCTGTATGGCGCCGATGGACTGGGCAACACCCATTTTGAGGTGGCCGAACTGCACAATGTGCATCCGGCGGAAAAGGTCATCGCCGACGTGCTGCGGCAGTCGCCGGGCGAGGTCACGATTGTCGCCTTGGGCCCTTTGACCAACATCGCGCGGGCGCTCAAGCGGTCTCCCGATCTGCCCGACTTGGTGAATCAACTCGTCATCATGGGAGGGAGCGTTGAAGCGCCGGGCAACGCCACTCCGGCGGCCGAGTTCAATATTTATTGCGATCCGGTCTCGGCGCGCGAGGTGCTCCGCTCGCCCCTGACCAAGACGCTGGTTCCGCTCGACATCACCGGACAAGTGGTGATGACCTATGATCTGCTCGACCAGTTGCCCCCCGACGTGACGCGCGTGGGCAAGTTCTTGCGTCGTGTGCTGCCACACGCCTACCGCACGCACCATCAATTGTTGGGATTCGAGGGGATTCATGTCCACGATGCCGTGGCGCTGATGACGGTAATCGAGCCGCAACTATTCAGCACCGACGTGATGGCGGTTGACGTGGAGACCCGCGGCGAGTTGACGACTGGCGCCACGGTGTTCGACCGGCGGATGCCACCGGTCTGGCGGCGGAATATCGACGTGGTGACGAATTTCGATCCGGACGCGGTGCGGTCCGAGATCATTCGCCGCTTGAAGCGCGCTTCGATGTAAGCGCAAACGATGGAAAATCGCGTCGTCGCGACCTTATTGCAATGCGCCGGATGGTTCCACGCTGTGCTGCTGTGGATCGGCCGGTCCCTGCCGGGGAGCAGTCTGCGCACGCGCTTCGAGTTGTTCGCGGTTCCCCACCCGCACCGGCACCGTGAATTGCTGTCCGGCGCGCTGCACGACGACGGGCACCTCGCGTCCGACTTCGGTGAGGCTGACGACATTGGTCAGATGAATGTCGTCCTCGATGGCCACGCCATTGAACCGGATTACCACGTCGCCAATTTGCAACTCGGCCTGTTGGGCGGGGGAGTTGGGAGTAATGCCATTGATGAGCGCGCCGTGCGGCCGAATTAGCCCTAATCGCTCCGCTTCCTCGGCGCCATAGTTGGAGTCGAGCCGCACCCCGAGGAAGGCGCGAACAACGCGTCCGTTGTCAATCAATTGCCGCGCGATCTTCATTACCATGTTGATCGGAATGCTAAAGCCGATTCCCTCGTTGCCGCCAGAGTTGCTGGCGATGGCGGTGTTGATGCCAACGACTTGCCCTTGCAGATTGATCAGTGGGCCGCCGCTGTTGCCAGGGTTGATGGCTGCGTCGGTCTGAATGAAGTCCTGAAACTCGACCTCCTTGGAACCGAGATCAAGATCGCGCCGCCCCTTGGCGCTGACGATGCCGTAGGTGACCGAGTGACTCAAGCCAAAGGGGCTGCCGACGGCCAGGACGAAATCGCCAATTTCAATGCTGGCGCTATCGCCAACGGTGGCGGCCACCAAATTCTTGGCGCTTACCGCCAGCACCGCGATGTCGGTCTTTTCGTCCTTGAGGGCGGAGGTGGGATGCAGATGCCGACCATCGGCCAGTTCGATGGTGATATTGGCCAATTCGGCGCCTTTGACCACATGCCAATTGGTCAGAACGTAATAGTTGCCATTGATTTCGAGGATGACGCCAGAGCCGGCCTCCTCCACCATGCGGCTCCCCCCCGCGCGGCGGCTTTCCACCTTGTCGGTTTCGATATGAACGACCGTGGGACCAACTAGTCGCACCACGAGCTTGACGATGTTGCCCCATTTTTGAAACTGTTCCGCCTCGCGGCGCAGCGCGGCGTAAAGTTGCTCGCGCGATTCAGGGGCAGTTTCGCCGCTGTCCTGAGCCTTGGCAATCGGCCCGGCCAGCAAGCCGCCAGCGACCGCCAAAATGGCGAATATTCGAATTACGGCAATCTTCCGTAGCCAAGCCATCCCGCTGCTCCCAGCGCGGCCAGAATTGAAGCAACCGCCGAACGACAAACGGCATTGTATGCAGTGCGGCAGGCGGTGTTTAGAGCGCGATTGCGCGCGGTCATCCAGCGGCTACAAAATAGAGCACGCCCGGGTCGAAGGCGAGTCAAGTCGACCCGAGCGTGCCTGGTAGTGCGAACAATCGGCGTGAATTCGTATCTCGGCAAGGTGAATTACCGGGATACGCGAGTGTTAGACGTCGATCTCGATGTCGTTGATGGTGGTGTCGCGATCGTTGTAGTCCACCTCCGGAAAGGAGAACCGATCGCTGGTGTAACCACCGCCGTTGAGCTCCGACTCGCGCTGGCACTCGATGCACATCGTGGCATACGGCAGGGCCTTGAGTCGTTCGAGCTTGATCTTGGAGGCGCAGACCTCGCAGACGCCGTACTGGCCGGCCTTCATGCGCTCCAGCGCTTTTTCGATCTGGCTCAATTCGCGGCTTTCCACCTCGGCGAGTTGAGAGTTGATCTCGTCCTGGGCCTGATCCAGCGCGGCGTCGAGCATGTCGCCCGAGCTTTGTGCATCGAGCTTGTGGAGCGAGCTCAAGTCGCCGGCCAAAGCCCGCCGCAGCGCGTCGCGCCGCGTCACGAGATTTTGGCGCATCTGCAGAATCGCATCTTTGCGTGCCATGTTGCTTCCCCTCCGCTGTCCGATGCTGGCCGCGCCGAAGGCGATTTCCCCCCTTCAGACAAGCCAAATTCGAACGATTGCGAACGCCTCTAGTTGGTTCCGTTATTCCCTGATCCAGCCCGATTGGTTCCGCAAAGGCGTAACCAAAATATAGTACGTAGGCAGTCCAAAATGGGTCGCGATGGCGCCGGATTTATTCAAGATTCCGGCGACGCCGCGACAGGGCTGGTAAGTGCTTGCTCATACAGCGTTTCCGCGTGCCGGCGCCTGGTGGAATGAACCCAGGCGAGCGATCGCAGAAACACTCGTCGGACACTTTTCGGCCGAAAGTCGCTCCCGAAACCGGCAGAAACTGCGCCCCCTCGGCCGGTATGGATAATCGTCAAAACCGTTATGGATATGCAGCGAAAAAATCCACGACCTTTTCTTTCAAGCCGTGGGTTCAAAACGCCGCATCGTCGGACCGCTTCAGGGGGCGACCACGCGTGTCACCACCGCCCGGCCGGTGGCCGTGCTGCGCCGCAGATAAACCACCAATTCTGGCGGACCGGCATAGCGCCACTGTTCAAAAAGCCAGCCAGCGCCGGCGGTGCGTGAAATGTGGTCCGGCGCGCGCAGTAGTTCGATCACACGCTGTTCGGCGTCCCCCGGCCGCACTACGGCGGAGTCACCCACGCCATCGCCGGACGCTGCTTCGTCGCGTTGCCGCCACACGCCCCCCAGCCGGACCAGTCCGAGCGACTCCAGCCCGCGGACCGCTTCGGCCGAATCGGCGATTTCGAACGCGGCCTTATAGAGTTCGATGGCCGTCGTCCGATCGTCCAACCAGCTCAGATAATCGCGGGCCAGCGCGATATGGTCTTCCGCGTCGGCCGGCTCGAGCCGGCGTCGCGCGGCCGACAACCAATCGGTGGCGAGTCGCCGCGCTCGCGCCGGCTCGCCCAATCGATTAAACGCTTCGCGCAACCCAAGGAGTTCGCCACGACTGAGTTTCGTCACCTGCACGGCACGCGACTCGGCGGCGCGCAATTCCAAGGCGCGGGCCTGTGCTTGGTGTTCGGGGATACGTTCCTCGATCTCCCGAGCCAAGCCAACCAGGTCGGCCTGGGGCAGGGCCGCTTCCAATTCAATGGCCTGCGCAAGCAATTGCGCATAGAACGCACGGTGCCATTGGTCGCGCTCGGCCAGTGGGGTGTCGAGATAGACCTCTTCTGGCGATTGCCGATAGCGGGTGAGCGCCTCTTCGGTAGGTACAGTTGTCTTTTCGGCAACAGGCTGCGGCAATGTCTTGCGCACTTCGTCAGCCAAGGCGCGAAGCGCAGACGAGTTGTTGGGAGGCGTCGCAGCGACCTTGAGCCACAACGCGCGATGTTTGAGCCGCAATAGCTCGACCGGATCGATACCGGCTTCGGCTCCCCGCTCAATTAAGCCCAACAGCTCATTGGCGGACCGCGGCTTGCTCAGCGAATCGGCTTCCCAGAGGAACGCTTCTCGATAGGTTTGGCGAGCCAGTTGCAGCAGGGCGGCGTCTTGGTACCAGCGGCCACGATCGCCCGCCCAGCGGCCAAGTTCGTAAAGCAGCGTGTAATCTCCGGGCTGCACGAGCTTTCGCAGTTCAGCGTAACGCGCCGTTTCGCCTGGGATTTTGGCAAGCGACATGACTTCAAAAGCTGGGTGGCCGCCCGATTGGCTCAGTTTCCCAGTCAGTTCCACAAACTGCGGATTGCGATGAACGGCGACGTCTGGGCCGAGCCGAAAGTCAACTTTGGAATCGATCAACCGCATGCGTCCGGCGGAATAGGAGTCAAAGCGGCCGGTCACGCGCAGATCACGATCCAAATGGTTGGCGATCGACGATTCCAACTCGTGAACTTCAAGTGGCTCACCCGGAAAGGCAGCGAGGAGCATGATCGCGATCAGGAGTGTCATGGAATGATCTCCAGCGCGATGCGCTGCTCGTCGAGAATCGGCCGCCAGGTATCGTCGCCTGGCCAGTGAGCTTGTTCCAATGGGGTAGCCGCCGTAAGCAACACCACGCCGGAGGGGACCAGACGCATCTGCCACTGCCCATCGCCGGGTGAGACAAGGGCTAACTTCTCGAGGCGAGCCCCAAAAACGACGCGGTGTGGCTCTTCGAGTTGCAACCTCGCCAGCACCGGCTGCTCGCCGATGACCAGTCGCACCTCCACCGCATCGGTCCGCCAAATCCAATCTATTTGATATTGGCTGGACGTGGCGCGCGGGGGCGCATCTTTCTTAGCAGATGCTGGCGCGCGAACCAGCTTCCGGGTCAGCGTGCCATCGAAAACCAGGGTGCGACCTGCTAACTCTCGATCAAACGCTGCCACGGCCGCAGCGGGATCGCCGGCCAAGTATTCGACAAAAAAATCATCGAGGGGTCGCGGACAAAGCGACAGCCAGACTTGCGCCTCGCTATGCAATTGCCGGGCCTGCCGCGACAGCAAGACGTGCCTGCCGACAATCTGACCTGCCCGATCGGCGTTGCGCAGCAGCGCTTCGGCGCGGGCAAAGTCTCCTTTGCCAAACGCGGCCGAGCCCTCACGCCAGCTTCTAGTTAGTTCGGCTTTCGCCAAGCGATATCGATACCGATCCCAGGTCCACCAGCCAGTAAGCGCCAACACGGCGAGCATCGTCAGGGCGATAGCGCGGGGAAGAGTGAACCAACTTGCCAGACGTGAAACAACCGATCGCGCGTTCCAAAACCGCGGAAGTTGCCACCGTGTGGTGCGGTCCCGCAATTGTGAATCAGTGGCGCCGGCCGTAGAACCGGGCGCGCCGAGCGCCAACACGGCGCCGCAGCGAAGGCAGTGGAGGGGCGCTGGGGCGCAGTCTCCGCGCATCCAAGCGCCGCACGCACATGGCAACTCGAATCGTGCTGACGCTGATGTATCGCCCGGATCGTTCATCAATTCCGCGGATTGCCAATCGGTTGCCCGCTTTTCGGCTTGCGAGAGATCACGCAGCTATTCGTATTGTACGGGATGTGCCGCCACAACCCGCGCGAGAGAGAATTGCGACAGTCGATTCTTGCGCGTGGTGCGTCGCCAAACGTCAGCAAGACTTTGACTTAGGCGATTTTTCGACCTACATGCCATTGGCTCACCGAGCTAGCAATGCGCACACAGCGACCTTTCTTGGAGATGACCTGCATGATTCGCAGTTCGCGTACGTCGAGCACGACACCCCTGCTTGGCAAGGCCGCGCGCCCTCTGCGATTGCGAGTGCGCGGTGGTCCCAGCGACGGCCAGGTGATTACGGTGCGGGAGTCTAAATGCCTGGTCGGCGCCGATGAGCGCTGCCAACTGCAATTGCAGATCGCCGCTCCAATCGCGTGCTGGATCTTGCGCGGTGAGCGTCACACGCTGCTGCGCGCGATGACCGGCGACTTGCAAGTGAATGGCGAGGCTGTCGCCGAAGCAGCAATCCGGTCTGGGGACCAGATTGGCCTTGGTGGTTGCATGTTGGATGTCCTGGGACCGAAAGGGCAGCGCACGACTCGGCAGCGGAAAGTCGAGAGGACGCCTCGCGCACGCCAGGCGCCACCGGCAAGCGCGTTGCAGGGCGCTGACGCGCCAAAGCAGCTCGAGCACGCCGAAGCGGCGCTGGCCGCAGCGGAACGCGCGTTCGTTTCACGTCAAACTGAATGGGACGCATGGCAGCTCGCCACACGGCAACAGCTAGACGCCCGACTCGCTGAGCTGGCGCAGCAGCTTCATAGTTCGACCAGTGCCAGCGCGGCTCTCGCCCAAGAGCGCGACGCGTGGCAGCGCGAGCGGCAATCGCAACTCGAAGAACTATTGCGCCAACGCGATGCGCTTTCCGAAGCGCATGTCAATTTGGAGCGCGAACGGGCGACATTGGCCGCCGAAGAGCAGCGGTTGGTCGAAGAACGACATCAAGTCGCGCGCGAGCGCGAAAAGAACGAACAGACCTATCGCCAGCAACTGGGCGAACACCAAGCAACTTGGGACGTTCGACGCCAAGAACTGGAGGCCGAGCACGCACAGTTGGAGGACCAGCGGGCAACTTTAGCGGCGCGTGTGTCCGAACTGGATCAATCCGTAGCGCGGTTAGAACAAGAAAAAAGAGAGCTGGAAACTCACACTCAGGAGCGCGCCGATACCGAGGCAGTTCAAACGCAGCAGAACGACGCAGCCAATGCCGAGCAGCGCGCCGACCTTGAACGGCAAGCCGCGGAACTCGAACACGTGCGCGCCGAACTCGATGCGCGGGTGGCCGATCTGGAACGTCAGGCCGAGGCCGATCGCGCCGCATTGGAGCTTGAACGGCAGGCATGGTTGAACGAGCAACGTCGACAGCAGGAGCAGCTAGAGACACGGGCAGACCAACTCGACGAGCACGCCCGCGAACTGAACGCGGAACGCGATGCGCTCCATGCGAGCTGCCAGCAACTTGAGGCGGAGCGCGCCGAGTTAGACCAGCGGCAGGCTGAAATCAAACAGGAGGAGCCACCGCAGGAAGAAGTGGAAGTCGCCCAAGTGAAGAACGCATCGCGCGCGGATACTGAGACGGATGATGTGTTCCAGCGACTTGCGCTGGCGGGCATCCTCAAGCAAGACACGGAGTGCGACGATTCGCTCGGCACGCCTGTGGCGCCTGCGTCGGAATTGAGCCAGTCGCTGCCGGCCGTATCAGAAGCGGAGGGCGACGAAGAGGAGTCCATCGACACCTATATGGCCAAGTTGCTGGCTCGAGCACGACAACAGGGAGGCGTTGCGCCACCGACGCCGACGAAACGCGCCGAGCCCAAACCCGCGGCCGCTGCTGTAGCCGCGCCGTCGGCGGTCGATGCCGAGCCGGTCGCCACGCTGCGCCGTGAGCGGGCCAAAGCCGCCGAACTGAATCACGACATGGCGGCGATGCGCGAACTGGCTAACCTCTCTGCGCGATCGGCCATCGATCGACACGCGCGCAGTCAGCAGAAACATTCGTTCGGCGCCAAGGTCGGTTTGGTCATTGTGGCGATCTGCTCCGGTTCGTTCATTCTGGCGCTGGAGGCGCCGCAAGGAAGCGTTTATTGGTATGCGGCGCTCGCGAGCTTTGCCATCGCTGTGTTGTGGGGCGCGCAGGTCGCGCCCAGCGCCTGGCGGATGGCTCGCGCTAACCGTGTCGCGGGGGACAAGCCCGCCGAATCGATCGGCAGTCCAGAAGGCGTCGCCGCCGAATGCGCCGCGCCACAATGCGCGGAACCATGATCCGCGCCGCTTGACGCGCCCAACCTGTCGCGCCAGACTTGCCGCTGCTTGCGGCAAGCATTTCAATTCATTGGCGACTCGAGGCGCGCTATGTCCAAGGTTGGCGTGGGACTGCTGGGCAGTCAATTCATTACGGCCATTCACTATGAGGCGCTGCGCACCGTGCCCGATGCGGAGGTCTTGGCGGTCGCCAGTCCTACCGAACAACACGTTCGTCAATTCGCCGAAAAGCGAGGGATCCCGCGCTGGTTCACCGATTATCGCGAGCTGTTGAATCTCTCGGAAATTGATCTGGTGGTGTTGGGCATTCCCAACGACCTGCACTGTCAGGCCGTGCTCGATGTCGCAGCCGCCGGCAAGCATGTGGTGCTCGAAAAGCCCATGGCAATGACGCTGGCCGAATGCGATCGAATGATCGACGCCTGCCGCCGCGCCGGTGTGAAGTTGATGTACGCCGAAGAATTATGCTTCGCGCCCAAATACGTGCGGCTGAAGCAGCTTGTCGATTCTGGCGCGCTGGGGCGCGTGCATCTTGTGAAGCAATCGGAGAAGCACGACGGACCGCACAGCGAATGGTTCTACAACGAACAGCGTAGTGGCGGGGGAGTCGCCCTCGACATGGGATGTCACGCGGTGCAGTTCTTTCGCTGGCTGTTGTCTGGCAAGGGCGGCGACAATCCGCCGCGCGCCAAGAGCGTCTACGCGCATTTGACCAGCAGCGTGCATAGCCATCGCACCACGGCCGACGACGACGCGTTGATCATTGTCGAGTTCGAGGGAGGCATCACCGGCCTGGCCGAAGAGAGTTGGTCAAAGCCAGGAGGCATGGATGACCGGGCCGAGGTGTTTGGCGGCGAGGGTCAGGCCTACGCCGATCTGCTGCGTGGCAATTCGATCCATACCTACTCCAAGCAAGGGTATGACTACGCCGTGGAGAAGTCGGGGGGCACAAAAGGCTGGAGCTTCACCATGTACGAGGAAAACTGGAACTACGGATTTCCACAGGAGATGGCTCACTTTGTCGAGTGCGTGCGCGACGACAGGGCGCCGCTCGTGAGTGGAGAGGATGGCCGCGCCACATTGGAAATCATCCTGGCGGCCTACGCGTCGGCGGGCCAAGGCCGCAAGATCGAGTTGCCATTGGCCAACGGCACCGCGCGGCCCATCGAGTTGTGGAGGGGAAGATAGTTGGTCCTATTTCGACGGCTATGGCAATCGGTAGCGTCCGACCCGGTCGTTGGAGAGGCTCCCCAGATACAAATACCCATCGCGCTCGGCCGCCGATGTGATTTCTTTCAAGTTCTGTCCACCCGGGTCTTGCAGGCTCTCAAAAATCTTCCCCTGCTCGTCCACCGCGATGACGAACCCATAGGGCGCGGGCGCCGGCCATAAGAATTTGGGCAGTTTGGCCATGATGTTCTTGATCCGTGGCCGCGGCGACAGCCGATCGAGCGTGTCGTTGCGCTCGGTAAAAAGCGCGACCCAATACTTACCGTGTCCATTGCTCGATAGGTTGTCCGGGAATCCCGGTAGATTGTCGATCCATATCTCCGAACGTCCAGCTTGCGGCCCCTTGAGCCAATAGCGGGAGATTCGATAGCGATAGGTTTCGTTCACCAGCACGAAGTCTTCCTCGGGCGACAAGGCGACACCATTCGCGAAATAGAGGCCGTCGAGCAAGATTTTGGTTTCGCCAGTCGCGCGATCGTGCGAAACCAGCCGACCATGCGGGCGCGCTTCGAGCATGTCGTAGAGATATTCTCCCACGCCAAACTTGGTGCTGGCGTCGGAGAAGTAAATCGTGCCATCCCGGGCCACATCCAGATCATCGGTGAAGCCGAGCGGCTGACCATTTGCCTTGGTTGTTAGCACCTTGATCTCTTTGTTCGGAGCAATTTCCAAGAGTCCCTTAACGCCGTCGGCGACAATCAATTTGCCTTGCGCGTCGAACCGCAGGCCAAGCGGCCGCCCCCCGGTATTCACGAATTCCTCGACCTTGCCACTGGCGTCGATGCGAACAATCCGGCCATCTTCAAGGCCCGTGTAAACACCACCCTTGCCATCCGGCTCAACATCTTCTGGCCCGATGAGATGTCCGGCGGCAAGCGCGTCTGCCGCGCGCAACTTGTCGTTCGGCGCAAGCACTCCGGTC
The DNA here is from genome assembly GCA_019694455.1 of Pirellulales bacterium. Classification (NCBI taxonomy): domain Bacteria; kingdom Pseudomonadati; phylum Planctomycetota; class Planctomycetia; order Pirellulales; species Pirellulales bacterium. The sequence continues at coordinate 51,901 of JAIBBY010000003.1, read as the reverse complement.
ATGGCCGGCCTGGGGGGAGGATCGTAGGGCAGCGCGTCGATTGGGGAGGGCGAAAGCGCCAGATAGACGGCCACTAGCGCCACGATCAGCACTACGGCAACGAACATCCGACGCACGCGGCTTGGTGGGCGGCGCTGCCCGCTATGCCGTGAATCAACTTGCATTGTGACGGGCGGATCGGACACGATGATTGTCTCCTGAGTGGAGAAGCGCTGCGCGAATGTTTATCGGGCGCGTGACAATCGCTGTCAATCTGAGCGGAAATCGACATGACCCAGTTCGATGTGATCGTGGTCGGCATGGGGGGCGTCGGCAGCGCCACGCTGTATCAACTTGCGCGGCGGGGCGTCAAGGCGCTGGCAATCGATCCTTTTCCCATCGCCCATGATCGTGGTAGTTCGCATGGTCAAACCCGCATCATCCGGCAGGCCTATTTCGAGCACCCCGATTATGTGCCGCTCGTGCTGGCGGCCTATCGGGGCTGGGCCGAGCTCGAAGCGCGGCGCCGCCGCAAGTTGTTGCATCAGGTTGGGTTATTGCAAGTCGGGCCGCCAGCGGGGGAGGTGATTGCCGGCGTGCTGGCTAGCGCTCGCCGCCACCGGCTGCCAATCGAGGAGGTTGCGCCCGAGGCAATTGCGGCGCGATGGCCCGGACTGGCGGCGCCCGACCGATCTCATCTGGGCGTCTTCGAACCGGCGGCCGGGTATTTGGAGGTGGAGAACTGCGTGCGGGCCTACGTCGAGGAAGCGCTAATGCTCGGCGCCGCGGCCCTGACCGGCGAATCGGTGCTTTCGTGGCATGCAACTACAGATCAAGTTCGTGTGGTTACGGAGTCGTCGCGATTCACCGCCTCGCGTTTGATCATTACAGCGGGCGCCTGGGCGGGGCAGTTGCTTACCGATCTGCGCATCCCTCTCACCGTATTGCGAAAGCCACTGTTTTGGTATCGTCCGCAGGGCTCGCAATACGAGGCCCAACGCGGCTGTCCTTGCTTCTTATACGAAACGGCCGCTGGTGAATTCTACGGAGTTCCGAGTTTGGAGCCGTGGGGAGTCAAGATTGCCGAACACACCGGCGGCGAGCGAGTGGATGATCCTCTGTTGGTCGATCGCGATCTGCGCGCGACTGACCAACAGCGAGTCGACGCCTTTGTGCGCGAGCATCTGTCCCACCTGCAAGGCCAACCAGCGCATCATGCGGTTTGCCTTTACACCGTTTCGCCCGATCGGCATTTTGTGATCGACCGACATCCCGAGCACGGAAATGTGTGTTACGCGGCCGGACTCTCGGGACATGGATTCAAGTTCGCGCCGGCGCTCGGCCAAGCGCTGGCCGATCTGGCATTGGATGGCGCCACCGAATTGCCGATCGGATTTCTAGGCGCAGAGCGATTTCGCTCGGTGTCGAAGTTTGCAGATCGAGCCGCGACACAATGAGAGTCAGTTGGTCGCCGCGGCGTGCTCGCCGGCAGGTCGGTTGGGCGGTACGCCGTCGTCGATCGTGAGCTGACGATAGAAGTAATAGGCGGCCAACGTCAAACCGATGCCGACGACCAAGCTGCGAACCAGGTTTCGATTAAGGCGGCGGGCAATTCGAGCGCTGCCATAGCCGCCTGCTATTGAAGCGGCGGCCATGGTGACCGCGAGCGGCCAATGCACCTTGCCTGAAAAAACAAAAACGGCCACCGACATGCCATTGATGGCGACTGCCAATAGGTTCTTGAGGCCGTTCATGGCATGAATATCGGCCAGCCCCATGAGCGCCAACCCGCTTAGCATGAGTATGCCAATGCCCGCGCCAAAATAGCCGCCGTAGATGGCAATAAAGAACTGGCCAATGGCCACTCCAACCACGCGGCGCGTTGTGGTTAGCCCCGCATCGTGGCCGATGCCCAGCCAGCGCGAGATCGCAGGCTGAATCGCAAACAGCGCCGCCGCCGTCAATATCAGCCATGGCACGAGCGTTCGGAAGGCGCTGGGAAATTGAATGACCAGCGCCGACCCAATCAGGCCGCCAATTAAGCTGGGTGCCAAGAGCACCAGCACCCATCGCCACATGCCTCTCAAGTCATGACGGTAGCCCCAGGCCGAAGCCGCCGACGCCGGCGCCAGCGCCGTGGTGCTGGTGGCGTTGGCGATGACAGAGGCGTCTGGCGAATAGCCCAAAGCGGCGAATAGAGCGGGAAATGTGAGCAGTGTGCCGCCGCCGGCCACGGAATTGATGGCCCCGGCCAAGAGCGCCGCCAGACAACAAAACAGGTAGTCCCAATTCATGCGCGGCGCCGACTCGCTGGTAAAAGCGGCTCATTGTAATCGACGGCGCCAGTTTGGCACACCGTCCGTGCGCCCTTAGACAACCCCAGCATGCGGTTACGGTGTCGCATCTGACTGGAAAAGCCAATCGATCGCTTCAGGCAGCGCGACTCCCACCATTAGTGTGTGGCCGTAGTTTGGCATCACGCGCAGTTCCACGGGTAGGCCGATATCGACCGATTTCTGGGCGCTCTTTTCAAGTCCCGCGGCTGCCACCACTCCGTCAAGTTCGGCGGCAATAATCAACGTGGGCGACATTTTCTCCGATTTGGGAACGCGATAGCCCGCCAGACAACAAGCGCGGGCAATCTGGTTCGACTTGGTGGCGGCCAGGTTTGCGGCCACTCCGCCTCCCATGGAGTGTCCCAGCACATAAACTCGCCGCGAGTCGATGTCGTAATCGTGCGCGAGCGCAGTCAGCAGGGCATCGAAGTGGTCGCCATTGGACGCCATGGCATAGGTCGAAGGCGTGACGACAATCGCGCCGTGCTGTTCAGCCAATTGCTTGATACGTCCGGCGCCGTATCCTTGAAAGAACATATTTTCGTCCGCGCCCGCGCCGTGCAGCGCCACGATCAACGGGCAGGCAACCTCCTGGCACTTGTCAGGCGCGAATACTCGCAGCGGAATCGACCGGTCGCCCGAACGCACTGTCCGCCAATAGTCTCCAGCGCGCAGTCGGTACGGGTCGGCGCCTTTTTCCAGGGTACCAATCTCGATGGCAACGTCGCTGGCCAGCGCGTTTAAGTCGGTGTTGAACTGGGCCGATTTTTCAGTCGACGGGCTATTGGTCAGCAGTTCGTTGCGGTCTTTACAGGCGGCAATCGCCGCTTCGATGGCGGGCGTCGACGCGTGCAACTTCGCCAACCGCTCCTCATTGTCCTGCCGGATCTCATCGAGGGATCGATCGACCACGATCCAGCGCGCGACGACGATCTCGCATTCCTTGGTGTTGGCCTTGAGTTCGTAGATTCCCGGCTGCAGCCGATCGCGCAACGTGGAGAGATCAAAGCTGCTGTTCGAAAGTCGATTTTCCGCATTGATATCAAGGGACGCATTGAAGAGTCCCTGCATTGTGAGTCGAACTGATGTCGCCGACCTGGTTTCTGGATCATAGAGCATGCGCAGGTTCAACTGCGGTTTGCGATCGCTGTCCAGTGTCAGTACTGGGGGATCGAAATCGGCGTGTAACGCCATGGCCGCCAACAATTCGGGCGACGGGCCCGCCAGTAGCTCCGCGGACAATTGATCGATGACGCGTAGAGTGCCGGCGAAGTTGCCGCCAAAGAACGCGAGCGTCGATTTGTCAAAGACCTTGTTGATGCCGGCGATATGCTCAGCTTCGTCGGGCAGATTGGAAAAATAGACCTGTTCCAGGCGGAGGTACGACCTGCCCAGGTCGGCGCGGGTGATTCTCGGCGCCGGCGTCCCGCCTTCGGCCTCTGCGGTTTCGGCCCCCAATGCGCAGTTGGCAATCAGGGTAATGGCGATTGCTGCGGTGAATTGAAAGACGAAGTTGGCCATTACAGTCTCCGAGTCTGGAATTCTACTGCTCGCAGCCCTTCAGCAAGGTTTTCCGGTCGCGTGATTTAGGGAATCAATTCTGACCATTAATGGTCACCGCGCGATCGCGCGTGCGAAAAAATCTACCGTTCCGCAAAAAACTTGGCGAAATCTTGTCCGAATTAGCCGACGCGACACGTCTTAGTTAATAGAGGGGTACGAAGATCTAGCGACTCCGTCCCCGTCCGGCAGATCCAGTCGACCGGATCTGCCGGCCTTTTTTAGCATTCTCCGCCCGCGCTCGGCGGCAAGCAGGGAGAGTTAGCAGACTCCTAACGAGCGCCGTCTCCACGCGGCACGACCCCCGCCGCGTGGAGACACTCTTTTTTCTGGCCAGTGGATTCTCCGCATAGGCCAGCGCATCTGAGTATGATGACGACCACGCGGTACGGCGCTGTGTCCGCATTTCACTGTCCAGGTGCGCAATCGACGTGATACTTCCGCTGCCGGTGACGGCCTTCGAGTATTACTACCTGGCCGACGATCGTCCGGAGTATCCGCCGATCTTTCCGGTGCGATTGGAACTGTCCGGCGCGCTAGATCGATCGGCCCTGGATATCGCGCTCCAAATATCGCTTGTGCGCCATCCCTTACTAACGGCGCGCATCGACGCCAGTGGTCGTTGGCCCGTCTGGGTTGCCGGCGACGCCCCGCAGGTTGTGGAACTCGCCCCTGGCGAAGCGCCGCTGGTCGATTGCCTTGGTTTGACAGGTTGCACGGCCGGCGGGCTACGTGTTTGTGTGGACACGGCGGCAGAGCAATCGATCGTTTGGCTTGTGTTTCATCACGCCTGCTCCGATGGTCTGGCTGCGTTGCTGTTCGCCGAAGAATTGTTGCTGGCGTATGCGCATGTTGTGGATGGCAAATCGGGGGAGCCACAGTGGCGAGAGCTGGATGCCACAAGTCTGGCCCGTCGAGACGAATATGGCCTGGCGGACTATCAGCCCACGTTCATGGATGGAGTCAATACCGTACGAGCCTGGTGGCCACTGGTCTCACGCCGGGCAGCGGTCGTGGCGTCAGCGCAACCCGCGGCGAGTGGCGGCAGTGGTCAGTCGGTCAGTTTCCATACTGAGTGGTTGCGCCGCGAGCAATCGGCCTCACTGGTGGAGATCGCGCATGAAATAGGGGTTACGGTCAACGATTTGCTGTTGCGCGATCTGCTGCTGACGCTCGCCGATTGGAACCGCGACCACGGACTGAAGCGCGGCCGATTGCGAATCCTGGTGCCGACCAACCTGAGACAGAAAGAAGATTGGCGAATGCCAGTGGCGAACGTGCTGAGCTTCGCCTTCGTGACGCGGAAGCCAAAGCAGATGGCGGACCGAACCGCCTTGCTGCGAGCTATTCAGCGGCAGACTACCGCCATTAAACGCTGGAGAATTGGCTTGTATTTCGTAGGCGGACTAAAGATCGCCTGCAAGTCGCGCGGGATTGTCGATTGGTTCTTGCGCCGGCAGTGGTCGTTCGCCACGGCGGTGTTCAGTAATGTGGGGCCCGTCTTCTCTCAATGGCCGCACGCGCAAGACGACGGCCGCGCACTATGTGGCGGCCTGCGCTTGGAGGGAATCTCGGGTACGGCGCCCCTGCGGCGAGGCACTCGTCTGGCCGTCGTGGCGCTCACCTACGCTGGTCGACTGGGCCTATTCGTGCGTTGCGACCCCGCTTGGTTCACCAGCGCTGAACGTGACCAATTAGCCGACAACCTGATGGAGCGGATTCAGCAAACGTTGCAAAGTCGAACCTGACGCGACCCGGCGCTTAGCGCACGGCCGCCACGGTGGAAACGGCCGGCGCCGGTTCTGCTTGCTCCTGCTCGGTCCGGCGCGTTTCAGACCGCTTCAACAGCGACCGTTGCCAGAGCCGTCCCAGCGGACCACATAAAAGGGCCGGGAGGAACAATAAGTTGCCAATCAGCCCGACCGTCAACAGCGCCACCATCACGTAGCCGAATCGACGCGTTGGTAAAAAGGGACTGAAGGCGAAGGCCAAGATTCCCAGCCCGAGAATAGCCCAGCTTTGATACATGGGGCGGCCACAATGATGATACGCTTCGAGAACCGCATCGCGGCGCGATTGCCCCGCGCGCACGCCATCGCGGTAGCGCAAGAGAAAATGCATCACGTCGTCGACTGTGACTCCGAGCGCCACACTGGGCGGCATCACCGCTCCCATGTCGACCACGATGCCTAGCCAACCCATGGCGCCAAACACCGCCAGCGCCGGCAACACGCTGGCGGCGAGCAAAATGAGCCCCGCCGACAGGCTGTTCATCACCACGACCATTGCCACTGCCAACAAGGCCACGTCGCTGCCATAGCCAATGAGCATGCCGCGCAGCAACGAGTTTTGCGCTTGATAGACAATCGGCAGCGCTCCGGTATAGGTTACCGACACGCCATCAAAACCTCGTTTTTGAAGGCCGCGCACGAGCGGTTGCACGGCGGCGTCGAGCGATTGCGTAAACGCGTGGTAATCGACATCCGCGAGAGCGGCAACGCGCGCCGTGACTCGCCATAGCTCTCCGCCGTCCGCATCTCGCAAGAATCCCGATCGCACAAAATCGGCGCGATGTCGCTCGAGCCGAACCTTTTGTACGGTTTGCCGCATGCGCTTGCGATTGAAGATCGATGCCGTGCCGCTCTGCGGCCGAGCGATGGCGCGCAAATCGGGCGCGAAGGTGGCGGCGGATAACGAACTGCCGACATGTTCCAACTCGTTGACGCGGCCTTGCAAGTCCTCGACCAATTCAATCCGCTGCCGAAGATCAAGCGCGCAGTTCGGGGCGAAATGAACCACCACATCGATCGGCGCGAGCGGGCCGAGTCGCTCTTCCAACCAGGCATAATCGCTGATGATCTTGGCATCGGGCGAAAACAGCCGCATGATTTGCACCGACGACACCAAGCGCGTCGCACCCCAGGCCACGCCGCCGAGCAGAACCAGGACACATACCGTGACCAACTTGGGGTAGGCGGCGCCCAGCCGCGTCAATTGCGATCCGTCGAGCCCTCTCCGGTGGATTGCCGAAGTTTGGCGCGGCCGCTCGACGACGGGCCAAAGTTCCAGCACCGCAGGCACCCACAACAAGATGCAGCCCAGACCAATGAACACCCCAATCGCCGAGTAAATGCCGAGCGTCCGAATTGGCGCCAGTTCGCTGGCGGCTAGAGAGAGTAGCCCTACGGCCGTGGTGAAAGTGGCTAACAGCAGCGGCAAGGTGGCCTGCCGCACCGCTTGCCACGGCGCGTCGATTACCCCGTGTTCGGGCAGCGCCTCGCGATAGTAATTGGCGAGATGAATAGCGCCGGACACCCCTGCCACATAAACCAGGGGGGGCATGGTGAGCACAATCGCGTTCATCACCCCGCCCGTGAAGTAGAAGACGCTCAAACTTGCCGCCACCGTGTAAAACCCGGCGATCAACACCACCGCAATCAACAAGGGATGGCGCAAACACCACCAGCAGACCAAGAGACCACAAACCGAAGTCAGCCCAAGCACGCGCAGCATGCTCTGCTCGCCCGCCACGTCGAGGGCGACATTGTCGACCGGTGGTCCACCGAGCTTGAGTTGCGCTTGCGTAAGGCCGCACTCACGCTGGGCTACCTCGTATAAGGCGTCGATGGCAGGTCGCATGTGCGCAACGCCTTCTGGAGTCATGGAAAATACGACGCAGGTCGTGCGCCCATCCAGGCCGATCAACGAGCCGCGCAAGCGTTGAATCGCCTGTTCGCGGGTCAGATTGATAGGCGTGCTGGTTAGCGTTTCCAGCATGCTGGGACCGGTGATGACCTTGCTGTAGTAAGGAGAACGCGTGGCGCCCGGCTCGATGCTGGGCGCCCCGACCAGACCCTCGGCAAAGCGCGCCACACGCGGGTCATCCAGCGTGCAGCCCTCCCAGCTCACTAGGACGAACGCCTCGGGGTCGAAGTGCTGAAGGAAGCGGACGAACTCCCGCGTTTCGGGATACTCCGCTGGTAGCCACTGCGTGACATCGTTCTGCATTTGGCTCAGTGAAAGTACCATTCCCGAAAAGACGATCGGCGCACCAAGTGCAAACAGGATCACGGTCCAAAATGCGAATCGCCGAGATTTTCTGTTTTCGTGGGAACTCAATGGAATCTCACCGGAAATGGCATCACGCAAATGGAGCTTGGTTCAAATGGCAACCAATTCGATGGATCGCGCCGATTGCTGAGCGACCGCTGTGGTATCAATTCGCACATGAGGCGGAAGCGTGTAATTCGCGACTCAATATACCCAGTCTTCTCAATCGCTGTATTTTTATTATCTTAATGTCGCTATAAACGACCGCTAGCACGGTGCTTGATAGCACTAGCCACGCGCCGTCCGCCGATGATCGGCCAGGCAGCGTTGAGTCAACGGGCAACAGGACTTTCATTTCTTATGTCATATACGCTGCTGACGGGCGCAACCGGGTTGCTGGGTCGCTATTTAATGCGCGATTTGTTACTGGGCGGCGAGCACCTGGCGGTGATCGTACGCCCGGGCAAATTAAGCACCGCACGCCAGCGAATTGAAGCGCTTGTGCAACGTTGGGAAGGGATCGCGGGGCGCTCGATGCGGCGACCTGTGATTCTGGAAGGTGACCTGCGCGAATCCGATTTGGGCCTGGATGGGGGCGATCTGGCTTGGCTTCGCTCGCATGTGCATACCGCGGTCCATAGCGCCGCCAGCCTGGTGTTTCGCGCGCAGCCAGATGGCGAGCCGCACCGCACCAACGCCGAAGGCACGCGTCGAGTGCTAGAGGTGTGCCAGCGGGCCGGCGTCCGACACTTTCATCATGTGTCGACCTCCTATCTGTGTGGTGTGCGCACCGGACGTGTGCTAGAAACCGAACTCGATTTGGGGCAAGAAGCTGGCAATGTGTACGAGGCCAGCAAACTCGCCGCCGAAAAGGCGGTCCGCTCAGTGCGCGGTTTCGAAACCTGCACTGTGCATCGGCCGGCCAGCATCGTCGGCGACTCGCGCACTGGCTACACCACGAGCTATCACGGTTTCTATCTGCCGCTGCAATTGGCCTACACGATGTCGGGCCGAATACCGCCCGAAGAGATGGGCGAGCGGTTTTTTGCTCGGCTCGGTTTGCAAGGCCACGAAGGAAAAAACTTTGTGCCGGTGGATTGGGTGGCAGCGGGCATGCTGCACATTATTCGCAACCGCCGTTATCACGGTGGCACATACCACCTTGCGTCGCCGCAGCCAGTGAGCGTTCGATTGATTCAGAGCGTGACGCAGGACGCAATCCGCAAGTACTCCAAGCGCACCACCGCCAACCAAGCCGATCCGCGCGACTTGGCCGCCTGCGAACAATTGTTCCACCACCACATGCAGATTTACGAATCTCACTGGCGCGACGATCCGCAATTCGACCTCACGCACTCCAGTCGCGTGCTGTCGCACTTGCCATGTCCGGTCATGGACTACGATCAAATGATGACGATCGCGCGTTATCCCATTGAGCACAACTTTGCCTCGCCCAAGCACGAAAAGATCGAGTTTGAGTTCGACGCGCAGGAACTGTTGTCGCGATTCGTCAGCGCCAATCAAGCGGCCAACGCCGACCAGCGCGTTTCGCTCGATGTGTCGGGCCGCGGTGGCGGGCAATGGAGCCTGCTGCTTCGCGGCAGCGAGATCGTGGGCGCCGAACGTGGTTTCTCAGAAGATGCCGTCGGTCTGGTGTATGTGAACGCGCACATACTCGAACAATTGTCGCGCGGCGATGTCGCGGCGACCGACGCCTTGGCCGCAGGCAAACTGGTCTTCGAGGCGCCGTCCGCGCTCCACCGCAATTTGCTCGACGCGATGGGGAGTTTAACGGGGCAACTCAGTCCGCAGGCCGCGTGACACGTGAGCCTAGGGCGCTTGCGATGGGCGCCCCTTCGGAGTACGGCCGTTCGGACGGACCGATCGGCCGGTGGACCCATGGCGGGGTCGCCCGCGGCGACGCACCTCGCCGGCAATTCAGGAGTCCATTCGAACATGACTAGCAGGTCGCGAATTCCGCTTGCCATCATCGGCATGGGCTGCAAATTGCCTGGCGCCGACAATCTCGATGAATTTTGGCGGTTGGTCGTAGAAGGGCGAACTGCCGTCGCCGAGTTGCCGCCCGATCGGCTCGATCAAGATATGTACTACGACCCCAAAGTGGGCGTGGTGGGCAAGACCTATTCCAAGATGGGGGCGATCGTCAAAAGCCGCGACTTTGATCGCGCCGCCTGCCCCATTGCCGACGAGTTGGCCAACAGCGTTGACGCGTCGCACCTATTGATGTGCGAGGTGGCCGCCGCCGCGCTCCGCCACGCTGGCATCGATCCCTTCAATGTGCCCATCAAAAACACCGGCGTGTACATTGGCCACGCGCAAGGCAGCACACTCGGTGGCGAATACACCTATGCCACCTATGCGCACGAAGCCGCCGAAATGCTGCGCGAGGTGGACGAGTTCGCCGCGCTGCCACAGGCGGAACAAGATCGCGTGATCGCCGAATTGGTGTCGCGCGTGCGAGCGCCTTTGCCAATCCGCACCGCGGCCTCGCCCGACGTTGCGTGCAGCCTAGTGGCTGGCACGCTCAGCAAGGCGTTTGGATTGGATGGTCCGTTTCTGGCGCTCAACTCGGCGTGCGCTTCGTCGCTGCAGGCGATGCTGATTGGCGCGCGGGCGCTGCAACTGGGCCGGGCCGACATGGTGATCGTAGGCGGCGCCTCCGACTGCAAGGGCGATTCGCTGGTGCTGTTCGCGCATGCCCGCGCGATGAGCTCCACCGGTTCGCGGCCATTTGACGCAGACGCCGATGGACTCATCGTGGGCGAGGGCTACGTGGCGCTGGTCATGAAGACGCTGGAGCGGGCGCTGGCCGACGGCGATCCGATCCGCGCCGTGGTGCGTGGCTTGGGGGTTTCCAGCGATGGCAAGGGAAAGAGCCTGTGGGCGCCACGCAAAGAAGGGCAAGTGCTCGCGATGCAGCGAGCATATCGCGATGGCTTGCAACTGGGCGACCTCGACTACGTGGAAGCCCATGCCACGGCGACTCAATTGGGAGACGCCACCGAACTGAACACGCTGGCCGAGGTGCTGGCCGGTCAACTGCCGCCGGGCAAGAAGGTGCCGATCACCAGTGTGAAGGCCAACATCGGCCACACTCTGGAAACAGCGGGTATTGCCGGCGTTATCAAAACCGTGCTGGCGCTCGGGCACAACACGGTTCCTCCGGCGGCCAACGTCAGTCAACTAAATCCCAAAATCGAATGGGACCAGGTGCCGGTGTTCGTGCCGCGAGCGCCCGCCCCCTGGGCCCCGCATCCCGATGGTCGGCCGCGTCGCGCCGGGGTCAACGCGTTTGGCATTGGCGGCCTGAACATGCATGTGGCGGTTGAGGAGTTCAACGAGGCTTCGCGCCGGTTGATTGCTCTGCCCGAGAACACCATGGCGGGCAACCAACCGCAATCGGCCGATGACGACGCGATTGCCGTGATCGGCATGGGATGTGTGCTGCCGGGAGCGCGCCATACAGATCAGTTTTGGGAATTGCTTGTATCGGGACGTGACCCCAAATGCGACGTGCCGCCCGAGCGCTGGCGCGCCGATTTGGCGTATGAGCCCGGCTCGCGCCGCGCGTATCACAGTCCCACCAAGCGTGGCGGTTTCATCACCGACTTCGTCTACGATTGGAAGACGCACAAGATTCCGCCCAAGCAGGTGGAGCAAGCCGATCCGCTGCAGTTCATGCTGCTCGACGCGGCCGATCAGGCGATTAAGCAGGCGGGCTACGACCGGCGCGATTTCGACCGCACGCGAGTCGGAGTGGTGGTCGGCACCGAGTTCGGCGGCGATTTCGCCTTCCAATTGCAAATGGGCCTGCGCCTGCCAGAACTCAAGCGGCACATCGCGGCCATCTTGCGCGACGGTGGCGCCGCAGCCGATCGAATTGAGACAATCCAAAAGAAGTACGACAAACGTCTGCTCGCCAATTGGCCAGCGTTGATCGATGAAACGGGGAGCTTCAGCACTAGCTCGCTCGCTTCACGGACGGCCAAGACCTGGAACTTAATGGGGGGCGCTGTTGCCATCGATAGTGGTCATTGCTCGTCGCTGGCGGCCCTTTCGGTGAGCGTCGACGCGCTGTTGTGTGGCGATGTGGATATGATGATCTGCGCGGCCGGGCAGCGACGTTTAGGGCTGCCGGAGTACGAAGGATTGGCGATCAACGGCGCTCTCTGCGCCGACGGCACCCCGAGTTCCCCTCTCGATCAGGCCGCGCACGGCTACGTGCCGGCGGAAGGGGTGGGGGTGATGCTGCTCAAGCGATTGGCCGACGCGCGCCGCGATGGCGACCCCATCGTGGCCACCATTCGCGGCATCGGCGCCGCGCACCATGCGAGCGCGGGCGAGGCGCTGCGGGTGTCGATCGAGCGATCGCTAGCCACCGCCGATCGCGCCGCTGCAGATATCGGCCTGATGGAAGTCGACGGGGCGATGAGTGTGGACGAAGGCGCCGACCAACTGCGCACCCTCTCGCAGTTACACACGGTCGCCGATCGCGTTCGGCCGCTGATGTTAAGCTCCGTCGCCGGGCAGATCGGCCATGCTGAGGCCGCCGCCGGCATGGCGTCTTTGATCAAGGCCAGCTTGGAATTGGATCGCGGCATCTTGCCAAGGCCGGTCGATGTCCGTCAGCCCATCGCGTCCGATGGGCTGACTACGCCAACCTCTCAAACATCGGTTGCCGAAATCGCCAGCGAAGGCGCCTTGGCGGCCGTGTGTTCGCGATCGCGCGGCCTGACCTATCATGTGCTGATCGAGTCGGGCAAGGCGGTCGGCAAGCCGGCCCGCGGCAAGACCAGCGTCAAACAGTCCGCCAACGTTACGAACGCCAAGCCGAGTCCGGCGTCAAAGCCCGCTGCGGCATCGCCGTTTGCTATTCCGGTCGATCCCAGCGTGGTCGGTTCGCGCGTGCTTACCTTCGCAGCGGACTCGGCAGAAGGGATGATCAGCGAATTGACCGCCGCCTGCGGCCGGGCTGCGGAACTTTTCGCGCAGGGCAGCGAGCGACTCTTCCGGTTGAGCGATCGCTTCCGCGCAGCGATTGTCGCCGACACTCCACAATCGCTAGCTGCCAAGTTGGAACTCGCCGTCAAGCAGGGATCATCGCCTGCCGGGCAGGCGGTGCTGCGCCAACAAGGGATCTATCTGAGTGAAACACCGCGCGCGCGTCCGCGTGTTGTCTTTTGCTTTCCGGGGCAAGGTTCGCAGTACCCAGGAATGCTCAAGCTTCTTGTCGAGCAATCGCCGGCCGCGCGACAAGCGCTAGACGAAGTAGAAGCGATTCTGGAGCGCTATGGATACCAGTCATTTTCCGATCTTGCCTGGGGCGACAGCGCCGCCATGGGCAAGCAAGTGTGGCCAACTCAATTAGCGATGCTGATCGCCAATTGGGTGATGTTTCGGACGGTGCAATCCGTTGGTATCGTCCCCGACGCGGTGCTGGGACATAGCTTCGGCGAATACTCGGCGCTGGCCGCCAGCGGCGCGATCGACATCGAGACCGCCATCGCTTTGACGCGCGCCCGCTGCGATGGTATCGCCGCGGCGAGAGTGCAGGGGGGCCTGTTGGCCGCGGGCGGTTCCGCTCAGCGGGTAGCCGAGCTTGCCCAACAAGCAGGATTGGCGATCCATGTCGCCAACGTCAACACCCCCGACCAAACAGTCGTTGGCGGCGCCCCGGAAAATCTCGCTCGCTTTGAAGCCATTCTCAAGGGCGCCGGCATCGGCGCGAAGTTGCTGGCGGTTCCGGCGCCGTTTCATACACCATTGATGGCGCCCGCGGGCAAGCCTTTGGAACGAGCGCTGGCCGAGGCGCAGTTCTCAAATCCGCGCGTGCCGTTTTGGAGCGTCGTCACCAACCGATCGGTGACCACCGCCGACGAGGCTCGCGACAATCTGTCGCGTCACAATACGTCGCCGGTGATGTATGTCGATCTGGTTCATGCGGTGAGCGCCGGCCAGCCATGCGTGCTGGTGGAAGTGGGGCCGCAGCAGGTGCTGAGCGGCTTGCATCGGCGCATTCTCGATTCAACAGACCAAGTTGCGATTGCTTGCGATCAGCCAAAGCGGCTCGGGCTGGAGCAGATTGAACAAGTTCGGGCCGCCCTATCGGTGATGGGAGTTTTTGATATGGAGCATGGATCACCACAACCTTTGCCTGGCGGTAGGGGGGCGCGGCCACCGCGTCGCGAACCGCTGTTGGCATTCGACGCCACCACGCGTCGCCGCGAGCGGATGCGACAGACGGCCCAATCGGGCGGCGCGCGTGCGGCTCGGACCGCTGCGCCTGTCAGCGCTCCGCCAAAGCCGGTAGCTCAAGCGGCTGCACCCGCGCCGCCGCCACCACGCCCAGCGCCTGCCGCGCCGGTGGCTCAAAATGGTCACGCGCCGCATGCCGTTACGCCTCACCCCGCACCTGTCGCCAAGGCGCCAAGCACTGTCGACCTGGAGCGTTTTTTGATCAACTTCGTGGTCGAGCAGACGGGCTATCCGCCGGATGTAGTGGAGCTCGACGCCGACCTGGAGGCCGATCTCGGCATCGACAGTATCAAGAAGGCCCAACTGTTTGGCGAACTGCAAGAGTATTTTGATGTGGTGCCGACAGAAGAGCTGACGCTTGATCAGTTTCCCACGCTGCGGCACGTGCTCGAATTTCTCCGCACGGTTCCAATGAAAGGCGCCGGCCTGGACGAGGTTGCGGCCGCTGCGCCCTCACGGTCGACAGCGCCGACACCTGCTCCGCCTGCGAGCCCATCGCCGGCAGCAGCTCCGGCGGCGCCCGGCGTCGATGAGCTGGAACGCTTCTTGATCAACTTTGTGGTCGAGCAGACTGGCTATCCGCCAGAAGTGGTGGAGCTCGACGCCGATCTGGAGGCCGATCTCGGCATCGACAGCATCAAGAAGGCGCAGCTCTTTGGCGAGTTGCAGGAGTATTTCGATGTGGTGCCGACAGAGGAGCTGACCCTCGACCAGTTCCCCACGCTGCGACACGTGCTCGACTTTCTTCGCACCGTGCCAATTCGGGCGACGGCGTCTTTGTCGCTGTCCGAGAGCGCAGCCGCGCCGCAGGCCGAGCCGCCTCCGGTTACCGGGCCGGCGCCACAACCGGCTGCCGCGGCCAACGCTCATGCCCCCAACGTCGATGAGCTGGAACGCTTCTTAATCAACTTCGTAGTCGAGCAAACGGGCTATCCGCCGGAAGTGGTGGAGCTCGACGCCGATCTGGAGGCCGATCTCGGCATCGACAGCATCAAGAAGGCGCAGCTCTTCGGCGAGTTGCAGGAGTATTTCGATGTGGTGCCGACAGAGGAGCTGACCCTCGACCAGTTTCCCACGCTGCGGCACGTGCTCGACTTCCTTCGCACCGTGCCATTTCGAGCGTCTGCACCGTTTGCGGCCAGCATGAGCGGCCATGAAACGAACGGGGAGGCGACTGCCCACCCTTTTGAGAATGCGGTCGGCGCGACCGACACCATCGCGCCACCCGCGGCGGTGACGATTGAGGATTCGGTTTTGCCACCGACCTACGATCTGTCGCCGTCGGCGCCGACCGCATGTGAGCCCGTGGCGCAAACTGGCACGCCGTATGAGATGGGGCTTGCCCATGGTCGCCATTATCGGCGAGCGATCCGCCAGATATTGCGGACATATGCCGATCTGGGGGACTTGGCGTGCGTCGGGCCGGCAGGTGGTGATTCGCAGCAGCGTTTCACCGATCAGGAGCTGGACGAACTGCAAGGTATCGCTGACGGAGCAGAGGTTCCGCTGGCGGGCATCATGGCGCATCAAAACGCGGCATTTGTGGATGTGGGCCAATCCAGCCTGCAGTTCGCCGCGCGCGAGGCGAGCGATACGTCGCTCTTGCATGCCGCAGCATGGACTGGGCCCCTAATGGCCGCGTTCGACGAAGTGCTGCAGCCGGCCGTGTTCATTCGCCAGCCGCTCCTGGGAGTCGAACACGCGCTGGTAGGACTTGTGGGCACAGTCGGCGGCATTGCCGGCGTGAACGCGGAGGGGTTGACCGCCAGCGCCGCGCCACTGCCGGGTCAGGCGCCAGCGGAAGGCTGGGCGCGCACTGTCGCGCGGGCGCTGACTCGCGGGCGAGACGTCGCCAGCGCCTTGGAGGCGGCTGACGCATCACCTTCGGTCGGAATCTTGCTAGGGAGCGCCGCGCCCACGGCCATTCACTATCAAAACCCGTCCGCTACTAGCGCGCAAACCGCCGACGATGTCTTGGTGGTGGCGCTCGGCATCGATGCGTCGCCGCTCGCTGCGACACGCTCGCGCTGGGAGGCATTGGCGACTCAAGCGCAGGCCGGACACTATCCCGTGGCCGATCTGGTGCGCGACGCCTGTCGCGCCGAAGCGACGGTCGCTCGTCAAGAAGTCGCCATTGCGGTCGCCGACCGGCGGGAGGATTGGTCACACCTCTCGGTGGTCATTGATCCGGGTAAAGGTCTCCTGTGGATTGGCGAGGAGTCGACTCGTCTCCCGGACCATTGGAAGGCGCGAATCGAACCCAAACGGCCAACGGCCGGAAGCGTCAACGGTCGCGCGGCCAAAACGCCCAAGCAGTCGCCACCGACCATCGCGTCGACTCCGCGTGATCCGCTGGAGAGTATGCGGTTCACCATGCGCACCATCCCTATGGCGTTCGCCGCCAACACGCCGGCCGCGCCGGTGTGGCAAGGCGCCGCATTGATCGTGGGGGACAATCCAGTTGCCGAGGCGTTGTCGCGGCAATGCCGGGCGACGGGCGCCGTAGTGCATCGAATAACCCGCATGGGCAATCTGGCGGAGATGCGGCAACAGATCGAGGCATTCTGGGCCCAAGGCCCGGTCGCCCATTTGTTCTTGCTGTCGCATTTCGATGCGACCAGCGCCGACATGGGCGATCCCGCGCAGTTCGACGCGCGCTTGGAATCGGCGGTGGTGGCGCCTTTCTTTTTAACACAGGCATGGACGACGCAGGCCGTGGCGAAGAAGTGGCTCGATCGCTCCACCGTCGTCGCGCTGACATGTCACGGCGGCGATCTTGGGTTTGGCGGTCAGACCGCCTCTCCGGAAGGGGGAGCGCTGGCGGGACTGATCAAGGCGCTCTGTATCGAGTTCAAGATCATGCGCGACCAGAAGAATCTGCTGGTCAAGGCGATCGATGCCCCGGCCGATGAGCCTGCCGAAGCGCTCGCAAAGAATATCTTGCGCGAACTGGCCGCGCGGTCCATCGATTACGAAGTCGCATTTCGCAAAGAGCGCCGGTACTTGCAAAACGCCATTCCGGCGCGTTTGGCCGATGCGCCTCGCGCCGATCGCGTGCCGCAGGGCAATTGGATTATTACCGGCGGCGCGCGCGGCATCACCGCGGAGTGCGCGCGTGAATTGGCGCAGCGCTACGATGTTCGGCTGCATTTGCTCGGAACGAGTCCGCTTCCTAATGTGCCGGCCGAATGGTTGACGCTCGACGAGAACGGCCTGCGAGAGTTGAAGTCGCAGGTGATTCTGGAGGCTCAAAAAGCTGGCCGTCGTCCGACCGACGCCTGGGCGCCAGTGGAAAAGGCGATCGAGGTTCAAAAGAACCTGAACGCGTTTCGCGCCGCAGGCATCGCATTCGACTATTACACGTGCAGCGTGACTGATCGCGAGGCTCTGGCCCGCGTGTTGGACCAAGTCCGCCGCAGCGGGCCGATCACCGGCGTGCTGCACGGCGCCGGCATAGAGCGTTCCGGCAAATTTGAGAAGAAAAGCCCCGAGCTAGTCGCCGCCACTCTCGGCGCCAAAGTCACCGGGGCGTACAACCTGATGACTTTGACCCAGTCCGATCCAATCCGCCATTTCGTCGGCTTCGGTTCGATTAGCGGACGGCTGGGCAGCAATGGCCAGGCTGACTACTGCGCTGCCAGCGACATGTTGGCCAAGCTGAGCGGTTGGTATCGCGCGCGACGGCCCGATGTGCGATCGATCACGTTCCATTGGCATCCCTGGGACGAGGTGGGCATGGCCTATCGTCCCGAAACGCGAGCCACCTTTCAGATGACCGACGCGCCGGAGTTGATGCCGAAGCGCGATGGCTTGGCGCACTTGGTTCGTGAATTGGCCGCCGACGCCGATGACACCGAGGCCTTGATTACCAGTCGCGAATTCTTTGAACGCTACTACGGTCCCGGATCGGCCGATCATCCATTCGAGCCCTCCGCCACGAACGAAACGGAAGAGACGACTGCGGTTGACTCGTCTGGCGGCGATGTCGCCCGCCGATTTGTATTGACCTTGGAGGAGTCGCCATTGGATCGAGCATCGCGTGACGCGGCGCTTGAAGGGACTGTTTGCGTCCTCGGCGACAATGCCGACGCCGATGCGATCGCTCAAATGTTGACGGCTCGCGGCGAGACGGTTCAGCATCCTGCGCTGGATGGCGAAATCGACGAAGTGTTAGCCCGGCTTGATGCCCAGTGGTCCACTGAACCTGCCGCACACCTGGTGCTGGTCACGGCCCGCGATCCCGACGCCATGTTGCTGGATACTCCGGCATCCATTCGGCAGCGGCGCGAACGCGGCATCGTGCTGCCCTTCTTGGTGACTCAGCGTTGGCTCAAGCGGTTGAGCGGCATTCAGTCTTCCGCTAATTCGAATCTGGTCGCTGTGACGAATTTGGGGGGCGACTTTGGCATCGCATCGACTGGCTTCGCGCCGGAGGGGGGTGCCTTGGCGGGGCTCGTCAAGTCGGTGCATGTCGAAGGGGCGCGCCGCAAAGACCGCGCCATCCGCTGCCAGGTAATCGATCTGGCCGCCAGTGAACCACCGCAACAGGTGGGGGAGGCGATCGTGGCGGAGTTGGCCGCCGCCACCCATGAGATTGAGGTGGCCTGGCAGGCCGGGCGACGATTTACCACGCGCGTGACTCCTCGCGAGCTTGCGGACAGCGACGCCTGTTCGATCACGCCCGGCAGTGTCTGGGTGGTGACCGGCGGCGCACGCGGAATCACCGCGGCCACTGCGCTGCATTTAGGCAAAAAGTACGGATTGAAGTTGCACCTGGTTGGCGTCAGTCCCTTGCCACCCGCCGATGCGCCTTGGCTCGATGCGGACGATGCCCGATTGAAAGAGATCAAACAAGAAATTGTCCGCCGCGCGGTCGCCGATGGTCGCTCGCCGGAGGAGGATTGGGCGCGCGTGAAAAAGGGGCGTGAGATTCACGCCACGCTCGAGAAGTTCCGCGCGGCGCAGGTCGCGGCGACCTACCACTCGTGCGACGTCTCGAATTGGGAGGTCCTGTCGCGCGTTCTGGACCAAGTGCGATCGCAAGATGGCCCAATTGCGGGTGTGATCCACGGCGCCGGTTACGCCAAGAGCGCGCGATTGGAAATGAAGGGGCGAGCGCTGATCGAACGCACACTCGCGCCCAAATTCGATGGCGCGCTCGCGCTGATGGCGCTGACACGTCAAGATCCTGTGCGGCATTTCTTGTCGTTCGGATCGATCAGCGGCCGTTACGGCGGCAACGGTCTCAGCGACTACGCGGCCGCCAACGAAGTGCTGGCCAAGCTCGGATCTTGGCATCGTGGCGAACGCCCCGATTGCGCCACCGCTTCGATCGCCTGGCAGACCTGGGACGAAATTGGCATGGCCATGCTTAGCGACAGCGTGCCAATCAATCGCAATTCGCTGGCCATGAAATACATTTCGCCATCCGAGGGGGTGCGACACTGCGAGCGCGAACTTGCCGCAGCGCTGCCGACGCCCGAGGTGGTCGTCACCGATGGCTATTTTGAAGGATTGTTCTATGGCGAACGCGAACAAACGGTCGCGACGATCAAAGAGCAATCGCCGCCGGCGCTGCCACCCTTGATTGCGAGCGTACAGGCGGGCGAAGCGCCGCATTCGTCAGTGGCCGAGTTGCGCTTCAATCCGGAAGTCGACCCGTTCTTGATCGAACACACCTTGCGCGGCGCGCCCTTCTTGCCGGGCGTCCTGGCGCTGGAAGCGATGGCGCAGGCCGCCAGCGCGGCCACGGGGCAGCAGGTCGTGGCGGTGCGCGATTTTGAGATTGTGCAAGGCATCAAGTGTCAACCGCAGCGCACGGTCAGCGCGCATGTGCGATTGTCGGGCGATGGGCCACAGCGCGACGCCCGGCTGACGGTCGAAGTGCGCAATCGCAAAGGACTGATGGTCGATCCGGCGCGGGCCTGCGCCAGCGGCCGCGTCGAATTGGGGTCGCGCCAGACTGACCTGGCCGCGCCGCCGATGGACCAGCCGGCAGTCGGTTGGCTGCCGTTTGTGTATGCCGACAACGGCTTGCTCTACCACGGCCACAAGCTGCGCGCGCTCAAAGAGTTCAGTTTTGATTATGAGGGTGGCTTCGCCCGCATCGTTGCGCCGTCGCTCGCCGAACTGGCTGGGCCGCGCGGCGAGCAGGGTTGGGTTTTTCCTTCCGCCGTGCTCGACGCCTGCGTCGTGGCCTGCGGCAGCTTTATTTTTCTGCAGTTCTCAGGCCGTTTGGAGTTGCCGCACCGCATCGGCTTTCTGCGGTTGGCGCGTCAGCCACGCGCGGGCGAGAAGTGCATGCTGCGGTTCCATTTTCGCAGTCGCGCCGAAAAGCACAGCGTTTTTGATTTCACACTCTACGGCGAAAGCGGCGACGCGATTCTCGACGTCGCGCAGTACACCACGGTGCTCGCCGCCGAAAAAGCCATTTAGAACTTTGACCAATCAAGGAGCATTTTCCATGATCGACCTGACCGGACGCGTGGCGCTTGTCACGGGGGGCTCGCGCGGCATTGGCAGGGCCTGCGCGTTGAAGCTGGCCGACGCAGGCGCCGACGTGATCATCAACTATGTCACCTCCGAGAGCGCCGCCCGCGAAGTCGGCGACCTGATCTTGGCGCGCGGCAGCCGCGCCGCGGTCGTCAAGGCCGATGTCAGCGAACAGGACGATGTGGCGTCCATGGTCGAGTTCGTCGCGGAGCGATTTGGGCGACTCGATATCTTGGTGAGCAATGCCGCGACGGGCGGCTTCCGACCGCTATTGTCGGCTAGCCCGCGCAACTTCGAGGCGGCCATGAAGACCAACGTCATGGCTTTATTGCACCTGGTGCAGCAAAGCGCTAACTTGCTGGAGCGCACCGACGAGCGCGAGGGGCGCGGCAAGGTCATCGCCTTGTCGAGTCATGGCGCGAACATGGCATTGCCGCTGTACGGCCTGATTGGCGGCTCCAAGGCCGCTCTGGAAAGCATCGTGCGGCACCTGGCCATGGAACTGGGCGGCAAAGGGATCAACGTGAACGTGGTGCGGGCCGGACTCGTGGAAACCGACTCCACGCGCAAGATACCCTATGCGGACCAACTCTTCGCGGGGCGACAGTTCCGCAACATGACCGGCGAGCGTTATCTAACCGCTGACGATGTTGCCAATTGCGTGCTGTTTCTGGCTAGCTCGCTGTCGGACATGGTGCAGGGAGAAACGCTGACGGTCGATAGCGGCGTGCAGGTCCACGCCTAACCTGACCAGCGGTTATTGAATTGCCGCGTACTGCTCGGCGTATTCAAGCACCCATAAATCGATCAACTCGTTAAACGAGGTGATGTCGATATCCGACAGCCGCTGATAGTGGTTGCGCTGATACGCTTCTTTGTTGCGAATGGTTCCCTTGGCTTGCAACTCGAGGATATGAGCCGAGCTGTACGGCCGAATCACCATTTCCAAACGGCTGAAATACTCGGCCTTGCCGCGACCGGGTTGGATGATTAAATCGTCGCGACGGATCGCCGCCCCCCAGCCGCGCTCTCCGACGATCGTTTCATAGCGAAAGCCAGGGAAGTGTTGCGGCAATGCGCGCAGACAATGCTCGATATGCTCCGACAGCGCCAAGCGATGTTGACTGTGCAAGCGGCGCAGTTCCTCTTCGCTCAATGCCGCCTGGGCGGCCTCCTGTTCACGGGCGTCGCTGCGGCGCTGCCCGCGTTCGATCGCTTTTTCCAGCCGTTTTTCAAATTCCATCAATCAGTCAATCGACCTGGGGAGTGTGGATGAAGACGCGCCGATATGGGATACGGCGCATCACGGTTCAGCCACCAATGTGCGGGACAACGCGTCGGCTGGCAAGGGCGCTGTGGTGAGCGCTTTCGCCAGACAGCGCCTCAATCGCTCGTTCGGGCGACTCAGTTCGCTGGCTTGTCGCCGCTCGATTCCGCAGGCTGCTCTTGAGAACGCAACTCCAGCAATTGCTTGAGCGCCGCAAAACTGTAGACCGGCTCTTTTCCCTCCTTCATTTCGGAGGTGAGTTTGACCGGCGGCTTCGGACGCGCCGGGCGGCGTGGCCGCTCTTGCTGATGCCGACGATTGTCGCGGCGTCCCGATTGACCAGAGCCTCCGTGCGACGGCCGTCCGCTACCCTGGTTTTGCGACCCATCCGCGGATGCTGGCGGTCCCCCCTGCACAGCCGCTGCGGGCTTGCGGCGCGGCGGACGCTGCGCCCGTTCGCGCTGCGGACGCTCGCGCTCGGCGCGTTGCTGCGGCGAGATCATCGATAGCGACACGCGCCGACGCTCACGATCGACGCCGAGCACCCAGACTCTCACCGTGTCGCCAACCGACAACAGTTCGTGCGGGCTGGCCACAAACTTGCCGGCCATTTGGCTGATATGAACCAGACCGCGTTCGCTCAGTCCGACATCGACAAATGCGCCGAAGTCGACCACGTTGAGCACGGTGCCCGCCAACTCCATGCCGGGCTCGACATCTTCCAGCTTGAGTATGCCATGCTTGAACACTGGGAGCGGCAAATCGTCTCGCGGGTCGCGGCCAGGGCGGGTGAGGTTGGCAAGAATGTCGTCGAGCGTCAGCCGTCCGGCGCTCACCTCTTGAGCCAGCGCATCGCGATCGATCTCGTTCAGGCGATTGGCCAAAGCCTGGGCGCCAGCCTTGTCGGCGATCGTTTCCAGAGAGCAGCCAAGCTTTTCGAGCACGCGCTGCGCAACCGCATAGCTCTCGGGATGAATCCAAGTGGCATCCAGCGGCTGATCGCCCCCCGCAATTTTGAGAAAGCCAGCCGATTGGGTGTAGGCCACGTCGCCAAAGCCAGAAACCTGCTTGAGCTGCTCGCGATTAGTGAAAGGGCCGTTGGCCAGCCGGTGCTCGAACACGCGACGAGCGGTGAGTTGATTGAGCCCTGAGACATAGCGCATCAGCGCGGGACTGGCGCTGTTCACATCGACGCCGACATAGTTGACGCACGACTCCACCACGCCGTCGAGCGTGTCGCGCAGATGCTTGGCCTTCACATCGTGTTGGTACATGCCGACGCCGATGTTGCCCGGCTCGATCTTGACCAACTCGCTGAGCGGATCCTGCAATCGGCGACCGATGGAGATCGTGCCGCGCAAGGTGGCGTCGAAATGCGGAAACTCCTCGCGTCCCAAAGGGCTGGCCGAATAGACGCTAGCCCCCGCTTCGTTAACGATGCAATACGCGACCTCTTCGTCTTTGAGGTCGTTCATGAGGATCTCGGCCACCAGCTCTTCCGTTTGCCGGCAGGCTGTGCCGTTGCCAATGGCGATAATCGGCGTCTGATGTAGGCGAATAAACTCCAGTAGCTTGGCCCGAGTCGCCGCGCGTTTTTCGGCGCTGCCAATAATGTGAATTACATCGTTTGCCAACGGCGCGCCAAACTCGTCGAGCGCCGCGAGTTTGCATCCGCTCTTGAATCCCGGATCAATCGCCAGCACGCGTTTGCCGCGAATGGGCGGCTGCAAAAGCAAGCTGCGCAGATTGCGGGCAAATACCGAGACCGCGTGTTGCTCCGCGAATTCAGTCAGCTCGCGGCGCAATTCGCGCTCCAAGCTCGGCAGAATGAGGCGGTCCAGCGTGTCGCGCGCGCAGCCACGCAGAAATTCGCGATGCGGATGCTCGGCCGGCGCCAGCGATTCGTCGGCGGCCGATTCGCAAGCTGAGCGGTCGATTTCGATCTTCACACGCAAAATCTTAGCGCGTTCGCCGCGGTTGATGGCCAACACGCGGTGCGGTGGCGCTTGGCCCACCGGTTCGCGATAGTTGAAATAGTCGCGAAACTGCTGAGTCAGCTTCTCGTGTTGCTGCACCTTGTCGTTGCGTCGGCTCTTTTCTGCCGGCGTGGCAGACGGGGTAGCCGCGTTCTCGGCTACGGTTGCCGTCGCGTCGACGGTCGGTCCTTCAATGCGCGCGCTGGACAGCACGCCGCTGCGCTCGACGATCACGCGCAGTTGCTGCCGCAGTTCGGCGCGCTCGCTGAACCATTCCGCCAAGATATGGCCGGCGCCCAACAGTGCCTCGGCTGGCGTGCCGATCTGATGATCGGGATTGACGAAGTCGCCGGCGCGAGCGTCCAAGTCTGCCGCGGCGGCATCCGCGTTCAAAATTTCCTGGGCCAGCGGTTCGAGCCCCCGGTCGCGCGCCGAGGTGGCCAAGGTTTGCTTCTTGGGTTTGAACGGCAAGTACAAGTCTTCGAGCACGCGTGTGCTGTCGGCGCCGCGAATTTGCTCCGCCAGGTCCGCAGTGAGTTTGCCTTGCGATTCGATCGATCGCAGGATCGTCTGCTTGCGATCCGCCAGTAGTCGCAGCGCCGTCACGCGCGCCTGAATCTCGCGGATTTGCTCCTCGTCGAGTCCGCCCGTTTGATCCTTACGGTAGCGAGTAATGAACGGCACCGTATTGCCGGCGTCCAGAAGCGCGACGGCTGCGGAGACACGCGGGCGCGGCAAACCGAGCGTGCGGGCGACCTCTTCGAGGTCGATACTTGGGCGAACATCCATATGTCGGACGAGCCGAGTGGGACGGTGGACCAACGAGCCAATGAGAACGTCTCGTTGGGGATTAACCGTTTCGCAATCTAGGGGGTTGTCGGGAGGGTGTCAAGCTGCGCGGACTATCGCGGCGGTCGATCCGACGTCGTTCAGCTCGCGGTCCCACAATTGGCAAACTGCGCTGAGTCAAGATCAATTGGCAAGCCGCCGACTCTGCGAAAAAACGGCATGCCGTGACAAATAGATCAAACCCGCACGACCCTGCCGGTCGATAACAAGTGCGCGAGGGGGAAGTACGCTTGCCGCCCGGCGGCGGGCATTAAGGTTCCTCGACGTAAGGATGCGTCCACTCATGGCAAGAAGCCAATTGCGTGTTTACTATGGTCCGGAAACGAGCGCTCCAGCCGCCGCCGGATCGAAGGCGAATCCCTCCACGGCCACCTTGCAATTGAGCGATGTGCTGCCGATGCTCGTCGACGCCGCACGGCATCAACGCGCCTGGTTGGCCGACTTCATGGAAGACGAGATCACCATCTCGACCGATCTTTACGAAGTGATCCTGGCCTACCAGCATTATCGCCGCCCCGCCTAACGGCGCCGCGGCCGCTCCAGAAGCTCACCGAAAGTCGTTTGCCAACACTCGCTGCAGCTTGACGCCGGAGATTGATCCGGCGGCAGGCTGTTTTTTATGCGCCGGCACCCGCGAAGGCGTCTTTTTGTCACCGAATCAGGCGCCGGATGGCCTGTGGACGACGCGCGCGATAGCGTGGGGCCGGGTGGCGGTTTATCATCGAATCATCAACGCCTGCTCCGCCGATTGTGGGTGATCCGTGGTGGTTCATTGCGGAGCATGCGCTATCTTAAGCATCGCTTGCGGCGCAAGCATTCGCGAGTTTCATGCCAGCTCTTCGATCAACCGCGCTGCGGCATCCGCTTCAGCCTTGGCCGGCAACTGCTAGCGAAGTTTCATCTGGGTCGTTCCCGGTCGATGTGCCGGCCCGGATGGACTTGCGGCGTTCCGTATCCATTCCATGACGGCCGGAGCGACTTGCTTGAATGAGAGGCGCGCGCAGTGGCTGGCCGTTTGGGCGCTGACTTTCGCGCTGATCTTGATCGCGCGCTGGTCGATGCTCTCCTCGCCGCCTTACGTCGAGCAGGCGTATGGTCTTTGGACCGAGGCCGCTTATCTGGCGCAGCATGATTTTGACTATCGCGCGCTGGCCAATGATCTGCACGGAGACAAAGGAGGCCCCAGGGCATACCTCACCACGATCTTGCCGGGCGTCGTCGGCATCTTGCAACAATACGCCGCGTCGATAACCGCGGCGATTGTGCTCTACCGCCTGTTCGTTTTTGGCTGTGCTGCGGTGGCGTTGACGGCCGTTTGGATCATGGCCCGCGATCAATTGTCTCCAGGGATGGCGACGTTGATCTGCCTGGCAACGGCTCTCACCCCGCTGTTCAGCGTGCAGATCGACATGATCGGACTCGATATGCCAGCATTGGCGTGCGTCGCCATTGGCGTTTTGCTGGCGACGCGCGAGCGCTACGGCGCCGCCGCGGTTTGCACGGTCGCCGCGTTCTTCCTAAAGAATTCGGCGTTTCTGCTCAGTCTTGCCGTGGGATGGTATTTACTGCTGCTGCTCGTGTGGGGCTTGGTCCGACCGGCTGATCGCCGGCGCCGTGTGGCGCGGGCGGCGGTGATCCATCTTGCGCTGGCCGCGTGCCTGATGTCGGTCGTTGTGCTGGGGGGCAATGCCAGCACGCGCATGCATTGGCCGCGCGAGGGAGACTTGTGGCTGTGGATCTGCTCGGCGCCTGATTGGCTTGCCTTGTTGGTCTTCGCAATAGCCGCCACCTTGCTTGCTTTGGCGAACGACTATTCGGCGACAGTTGGCGCCGCGGCGAGCTTTAGTCAAAGGCTCAAGCTAGTTTTTCAGCGATGGAGCGACAAGGCGCCTATCCTCGGCCTCGGTTGGCTGATGATTGCGATCAACACGGCGCTGGTGCTGCCCGTGTTTTTTGAGTGCCGCTACCTGACGATCACGGTCCCCCTGTTGTTTTTGGTTGCCGCGACGTCGCTGCAACAAGCCGGTTATCGGCGCCTGTGGGTCGTGCCGGTTATCGCCATTGTCTGGGGAATCGCGAATTACGACGGTCGCCTTCTCCCGCGGTTGAATGTGCAATCCGCGCGCGGCGTGGGCGTCTTGGAGCGCAGCCGTGAGTACCTAGTCGATCATCAATCGAACATTGCCGCCGCGCGCGCGATCGAGCGAACAGCGCCGCTCATGGCGCTCGTATCTACCGAGCAATTCAATCATTTGCTCGTGCTTCCAGAGTTAGGGTTCGTGAGTCGTTCGCTCCTGGCCGGATCGAGCGACTTTCATTTCGCTGCCGATGATGCGAATTTGGAGAGAGTCGTCCTCGATCAACCCTCAGAGTTATTGGTCGTTCGCGTCCATAGTCAGTTGGGGGAACGGCGTTTTCCGGCCTTCAATCTCGACCTGCCAACGGCCAACGACACCTTGGTCTACGACGACGCGCTGCGCCCGCCGGTCCTGGTGTTCATTCGGCGTTTTCCAACAACTGGCGCCTCTACGGAGCGAACCATCGCGTACTTAAACCTGCTGTTCGCGGACGCCGATTGGATCGACCCGCTCGCACGGTTGGCGGTTCTTGGCTGGAGAGACGCCGCACGAGCGTGCGTGAGCGACAACTTAGGACATGTCGCTACCGATGAGGAGGTGACTGAGGCGATGATTGAAAGCCTCAACCGGCTCTGGAACGATCTGGCCAAGAGCGGCGCCGCGCGGCATCGTGCTGCGCCCGGCTTGGTTCAGACGGTCGAGGCCAGATTGGCCGAACTGAAAGACCCCGCGCGCGGCTTGGCGCGGATGGGTTACTTGAGCGTGGCAGAGAAAGGGCTGCCCCCCGAGACGCCGCAGCGCGTGCTGTATATCGCCCGCGAAGACCGACAGTAGTCGGTGGCTGTCACGGACTCGCTACTTCTTGACCAGTCCCCAGCGCTCGAGCACGATTTCGGCGCCCGGTGTAAGGCGGCGCACCTTTTCGGCAATTATTAGCTTTTCGGAGGCGGTGGCCTTCTTGAGGCGGCCGGCGAGCTTCTTGAGCTTTTGACGGCGATGACGACGGCGCTTGATTTCCTGCATCCGGTCGCTGATTCCGCTCATGGCGCAGACCTCTAATTTTGGTGGTTCGCGTGCTTCGACTGGCCGATTTGAGCCCCTTTTCGTAACAGGCCGGCCGCTGGCCGTCAACCGGGTTCCGCAGCGTGATTAGCGAATCGCGATGCCCAAGCCGGAGTCCTCGACCACTTGCCTGTGAGCTATAATCCTCTACTGATTCGACGCCGAGTGGATTGATGCTGTCTGCAAATGGCGTGGGCTAGCAGACATTCCATCAAAAAATGTCTTGGGAATATACAACCTGCCCCTGATGATCCGAGGGCGTAGTTTGCGAAGTAACTTGCAAATTCGCGTGGACGTCGAGTTGAGGACCGGGATGGGTGGCCGAGTGGTCTAAGGCGGCAGTCTTGAAAACTGCAGTGGGCGCAAGCCCACCGGGGGTTCGAATCCCTCCCCATCCGCTAAGTCCTTACGTAGTAAGGAGTTACGACAAGAAATAGGGGGCAAAAGCGGCGCATTTAGGGGCACCCCCCTGTTTGGTTTCGTCTCATTTTCGCCACTTTCCGGCACCGACTGCGCCGGGTTTTGAGCCACCTTTTTGGGCGTGCCAATGGCGTCCGCGAAGTGCTGGTCGGTCACCTGCAAATAGTGCTTCCGCGCAATGTCTTCGCTGTTGCCCAGCCAGTCGCAAACGACGTGCGACGGGAACCGCTCGGCCAACTCTGTTTGTCGAGAACTTCGCAGGTTGTGAAACGGTCGCTTCCAGGGGGTCAAGCCAGCGCGGGCGATGATCTTCTTGAATGTGGTACTCAAATTGCAATTCTTCCAGCCGCTAGGACCAAGGGCCGCCTTCCGCATCTTCTCATCGACCACGTAGACGGCGCCCTCGGGAGCTAACTCAGCCGCTTCCAGCAGCACCGGCAGTAGCTCGGGAAACAGGGGAATGACGCGCTGCTCTTTGCCGGGGTGATGTTCCGTCTTGGGTGATTGCACCATGATTCGATTTTCCGACCAGTTGATATCTTGCCACCGCAGACTCAGCACTTCGCTAGCGCAGCGCAGGCCGCCATAGCGGGCCAACGTCACAATCACGCGCCAATGGATGTTTGAGCAGGCCGCCAGCAGCTTGGCTGTATCCTCTTGGCTGATGAAGTGCCAGCGGTTGGGCGCCGACGCCTTGATGGAAACATCAGCGAATGGGCTTTCCGTGATTAACCGGCGCCGCACCGCCGCGCGGAAAATCATCTTGGCGAATTGCAACCGCTTCCGCACTGTCATCGGGGCGAGCTGCTTCCCGATCAAGTGCAACTTGTATTGGTCCGCATCGCCCGGCGAGATTTTCCCTAACGGCTTGTTCGCCCCGAAGAATGTCACCAGCCCCATTTCACCTTGTCGCCAGATTTCCTTTGTCGCGGGCTTCACGTCGCATCGACTGGCGATGTAGTCGGCCATGAACTCGCCTAGCGTCACCGTGGCTTGCGGAGTCTCCGCCTCGATCAATCCCGCGCGAACCAACTTCTCTTGCAACTGGGGGTGAATCGCCGTCAACCACGATGCCGTTTGCTGGGCCAGGGGCGTGCCGTACAGCTTCGCCGTGGCCAGGGCTTGCACGTGGTCCGCCACGTGTCGCGCGTCCGCCTTGGCGCACTTACCTAAGCGAATGGCCCGCCGCTCGCCGCCGATCATAAATTGGATGCGGAACCCGCCACCGCTCTTGTCCTTCGATATGCTGGCCATGTCGAAAATCTCCTCCTTCTCGTTGCGTGGAACTCGCATCGTAATGCGGTTCGGAAATAAGCGGAAACCGTATTTGCGTTCTAAGGGCCGGCTCAGTCGGTCGATACATTGGTCGATGACGGTCGAGATATCGCGTTAGACGCGATTCTGTGGCGTCGAATCCAGCGGATGAGGGCCAGTTTCAAACCACGCGAACCGTTCCGCGTCGTCTCGGGGCAACTGGCCGTCAAATTCCCGAATCGCCGCGCGCTCTTCAAACTCGACCGACAGGGCCGTCAACTTCGTCGGTCGGTAGCCAATGAAGCGACCGCAGCAGCGGCAATCAGTCCGCAACCAGCCAGGCCGATTGTCGGCAGGTCGATCTTGCCAGTCGCCGATTGCACAGCGGCAGCGATGAGGCAGCCCCACCGAAGCGAATGTCCGCGCCGGCGCAGGTGGCGCCGCAGTCGCTTCCGTTGGCGAGCAAAAACGCGAAGGGTTCGGCGTAGACTCCGCAGACCCCTTCGGCTTTGTCACCGGCTTGGCAACTGGCGGCAAGGGAACTGGCGGCATGCTGGCAGCCCACAACCGGGCTAGTTGATCTTGGATGCTGTCGGCCATGATGACGCGCTTCCTTTCTGTTTCTGTGTCCGCCCCACTAAAGGGCGGACGCACTTATGGTCCCTGTATGGGACATAGGACATGGGTGTCCGCGAGAAAAGGCGCAAAATGTCCGCCTACTTTGGACACCAATGTCCGCTACCAACTGGGGGGGTTAGTGTTCACTCGATAGGTCGATGGACCGCGACCCAAGCCGCCTTGGCGGACCACGCTCACCAGCCGCAATCCGATCAACCGCCGCAGTGCGCGGCGCATTGTGCGGTCATCGGCGCCAGCGCGGCGGGCCATGTCGGCTTGCGCCACGCGGGCGGTTCCATCTTTCTTCGTGTCGCGGAACAAGATCATCCAAACGGCCACCTCGGCGCGCGACAACTTGCTCATCGTAAAATCGACGAAGTGATTCAGCGTTTGGAATCGTCCATAGTGGCGGTCAGTCGGCTTGCCGCTCGCGCCGTTCACTACGGGGTTGCTGTGCCCATTGGCGGGCGGCTTCGATCGCATGGCGTGCATTTTCGGCAGCACTTCGCAGCCAGTCAGCTTCCATCGGCTCATTGTTCATCCTCCATGTTGTCAGCAGCGGGCGCCGTGGCGTTCCATGCCTCCGCCAGCGCGGTTTGCAGCTTGCCGGGGGGGGTCGGTTCCCACGGCTCAAAGCCGCCTGTCGTCTCGAATCGCTGACAACAGCGGTCGAATGTCAGCGTGATATCTCGCGGTTCGCTGTTCCGCGCTTTCAAATGCTTGAGCAGCACCTTGCCGTGCTCTTTGGGGTCCGGCGCCAAAATGAAGGCGTCGTCAGCGCCAAATTCCAGTTCCGAAGATTCTCGAAACGATGCCAGACTCAGGCCGTCCGCCGCATAGCTCGATCTTCCCTTGCTGTCTTTTTGGCGGGCGACCGCCGCAACGATCATCACGGCGGTATGGTTCTCGGCGAATTGCCGCAAGAAGCCCATCGACGCATCGACCGCGCCGCGACGGTCCCCATGCTCGCCAGGGGGCGCGATGCGCTGGATGTAGTCGAGCACTAGTAACTGCGCGCCGGTCGCTTCCATTGCCAGCGCGATGTTGTCGAGCGCGTACGGGGGGCGGACAAACGCCAATCGCTCGCCGATGGCGCCTAGCTCATCCATCGCCGCGTCTAGCCGCTCGGCGTGCTCGGCGACAAATTCGCGTTGTCGAATCGTAGCCAGGTCGATGCCCGACAGCCGCGATAGCTGCCGGTCGAGCAAGAGCGCGGGCGACATTTCGACGTTGCAAACTAGCGCCCGCAACTCAGGCGTGAGTCGCAAGGCATCAACCACGCATTGCATAGTAAACGCGGTCTTGCCGGCGCCCGGCGCGCC
Source organism: Pirellulales bacterium (assembly GCA_019694455.1). Taxonomy (NCBI): domain Bacteria; kingdom Pseudomonadati; phylum Planctomycetota; class Planctomycetia; order Pirellulales; species Pirellulales bacterium. The sequence goes on along the minus strand of JAIBBY010000003.1, from coordinate 20,362 downwards.
GCCGATCAACGTCACCAATCCAGGGCCTATTTCGATGCGAGCTAGTTCACCTGTACCGATGGGGTACAAGATCGGCTTGGTTCCGGTCAACAAACCTTCTCGCCAACCGCCGAAGATGTCTGCGGCTGTCCGATAACTGGCATCACTCATGGCGCGTCTCCCTTGTGATTTAGGCCACAATCGATTTGCCGTCGCACCTCCTTAGGCGGCAGTCCGCTATCGAGTCCGGCTTCCGTAAGTAGCGCGTGAGCCAGTTCACTAGGGCAGTTGAACTCGGCGAGATTTGCTGCCGCGCTGAATAGCAGTCGATGCCGGTCCCCCGTGTCTGCGCCATCACGGATAAACGCCAGGGTCGAGCGGTTGAGCGCGGCCGGCGCGCCGTGCTGCCGTCGCTCGGCATGGGCCGCCTGATGATCGTTGACCGCCGCGACCGCCTCCCGCCAGTCGAGTTTTGCGCGCTCGCATATCGCGGGCGGTTCGGGCCAGTCAAACGGTGCCGGCGCCTTGGCCAATTCCGCGATGGCTTCGGCTTTCCAGTGCGTCAGTTGATCGAGCGCCAGCAGCCGCTTGTGCAAGCCGGACTTGGGATGCCGGCTGTTCGGCGCTCGAAACGCGCGTACTTTGTCATAGACTCCACGGTCGATGCGCACTTGCGCCGATGCCGCTAATGTCTCGGCCAGTTGCTTCGCGTGCTTGTCGAATAGGTCGCTTGGCTCAGGCCGCCATAGTGACGTTGGCAGGCCGACATGAAACCCCTTGCCGCCCGACAGGAAAATCGGCAAGGCATCGTCGGACACACCGAAGCGCTCGATCAGCGTCAGACACAACCGGGCCGCGTCTCGGCGAGCGCCTTCGATGTCCCCTTCGCGGTCGATGTCGAACCACAACCACGGCGCCCAGCACGGGCCGCGATAATTCTTGGTGGCGCCAGTCGCTTCAAGATGCTGGCGAAACTCGGCGCCGTACTGAAACGCCGAGAGATAGCTTTCGCGCTCGACTTGGGCGCGCTCATCGCAGGCGGCATAGGCCGTGAGGGCGGCGCTGGCCGTAACCAGTCGCCGCGTCTCATGGCACGTCCCTACGATCCGAAAGCCGTAGGGCGCCGCGTTCATGCTTCGCCCTCCTGCGCGTCGCCTTGCGCGCTATCTGGCGTCTCGACTGGCGTGTCAGCCGGTAACTCAGCCGGCGGCGCGAACGGGTCGGGCGCCGGCGTCTCGATCCGCAGCACCTCGCAGGATTTCACCTCGTTGAATTCGGCGCCGTCGTCAGTGCGATGCAGCACTACCCGCAACCGACAGATGATGCCCTTGGGTGGCGAGCGACGGAGATGCGCCGCCGTGATGATGCCCAACTTGTTTAGCTCGCCTTTGGTGCGATCTTTCGTGCCGCGAGTCAGCCAGTGATCGCGCCACAGTTTGCGCCCCGCGTGCTCGCCCTCGACGACAACGAACGTCACCTTGTAGCCCTTGGTTCCGCTGCGGGCGACATGGATTCCGCCATGCTCGACACGGGCGACATACTCCCCCTTGGGCAGCGGCGCGTAATCGGGGGTCGCTTCCGCGCTGTCCCATATCGCGTCGATGTCGTCATGCTGATTTTGTCCGTTTAGAATGTCACGAAAAGATTTGCGCTCGTCCATGTAAAACGTCTCCTTGGTTTTGCCCGGCGCCGTCGTCAGCGGTCAGCCGGGCTTTTTTCGTTGGGAAGAAAGTGATGATCTAGACCGACTGCGGCTTGCGCTTGCCTTCGATGAAGCGCGCCAGGTCGGCAGGCGAGTACCGCACGCACCGGGCCGCGATGTGGATCGCCGGCAGCGTGCCGTCGCGGTCCCATAGATACAGCGTCTTGGTCGACACGCCGAGAGTCGCCGCTGTCTCCTTCGCAGTGAGCAGCAGTTTGGCGACGGGTGGCGCGACAGGGCGAGCGATGTTGACGTGCATGATATGGCCTCCGTGTAGTGTTCGCGCCCGCGTAGTGCGGTCGCATGGTTACACGGTAGGCTCACTGCCGGGCAGTGATGAGGGCGCAGAATGCGCAATGGCTTAGCCTTTGCGCAACTATTTCGCGCAGGGGCTTAGCCCTTGCGCGCAGGGGCTTAGCCTTTGCGCTTCGGGCGGGGGTTGGTGGTGCCAATCCGCACCGTGCTCTCAGACACCCCCGCAGTTGATGCCACGCGCTTACACGCCAGGGTGTAACTCACGTGAGGATCATCCATATGCCTCTCAACGTCAGATTGCCACGCCTTCCGCCGTGCCGTCGCTTTCTCGCGTGTCGCAATCGCCCCCTTCGCCCTGCCTTCATGAGCTTTCTTCGCGTCTCTCACCAGCGGCTCAAACGGACGCACGCTCCACTGCTCTACGATTCTCCCCAACGTGATGGCATGACAGACCGCTCGGGCCACGTCTCCCGCCTCCATCGCCATGCGGACGCACTTCGCCTCACTCCGCGCTCTTCTCGCGTCGTCCGCCACGCTGTCGGGCCGCTCATTCTTCGGCAGGTCGAGCACTCGGGCCGCATCTTCCTCGATCTTGGCTAGCCGCGCGGGCAGGTCGAATGTTGCGTTCTGCGCCTTCATGAATTCGTCAATGAGCGCCTTCAAGCCCTCCGTCGTATTCGCGGCGGTCTTGATGTTCACATAGATGCCCGTGCTGACTCTCTCCGTGGTGTAGAGAGGTTTCTTGCGAGCGCGCGTCATGATCTACCCTCCGTGCGTGAGAACGGGCCGGTTCAGGCGCGCCATGCGAAGGTAGAAGCACCGCGCGCCCGAACCGAATTACGCCAGGAGCTACCCGGCTTCCCGCGTGAGATTCTAACGCCGCTTCGGACTACTGACCAACTCTCAGGCCGATCGGCTAGACGATGCCGAGAACGGCATCCCCGACATGGCCAGCACGTCGCCAGGGCGTGAACTGACGACGCTAGAAGCGCGGGCCATCGGATTGATGATCGAGTAGGCCATCAGCTTGGGCAAGTCGCCGAACGCCTTCGGGTCCGCCTTCGCAGCCTCGACCACCGCCTTGGCCTTCTCGTAGGTCGGTCGAGACATCCCAACCGCCTGCGCCACCTTGTCCGTCGCGCGAGAAGGTGTGGCAAAATTTTCCAGAGCTTTTCCCTTGGATTCGCCACCTTTCTTGCCGCCTTCTCGCTGCCGCTCTTTGGCTTTCTTCCGCTCGTACACCTCAAGCGCGCCGCCGATGGCGACAGCCTCACTCGGCAGAAAGTCCTTGCGGATCGTGTTTTCGTCGCGCTCGGCCAGCAGCAGCTTGTCAACGGTATTGCCGTTTTCCCCGCGTTTGAGCGAATACCGTAGACGTTGACAACGTAGACGGTCTGCAAACGCGAGCGCTCGCAAGCAAGACTGCCGCCGATAGATGCTCGTTCCCGTTGCCATCAGCGGCTTGACGCGCCAGGAAGAACCTAGCGGGCCGCCGCTCAACCGCCCCGTTTGAACACGTCCAATTCATCTAGCTCGCGCGCGCCATCCACCTTTAGACCAACGCGCGATGATGGCGTCAGTCCGAAGTCGCCACCGTGCCGACGTTGCTCCGCAATCAGTTTGAGCCACAACGGCAAGTCGCTCTCGACAAAGGCGCTCTGCGCCAGCGCCGCTAGCCGGCAATAGTTGGCGAAGGCGTTTACGTCCAGGTCACTCAACAGGCCGATGGCTTCCAACGCCGGCGCCGTGCTCAACCACACCTCCCGCGCGCCATCGTCCAGCCAGTCAGGCGCATGGGCCTTGCCTGTTGGCTTCGGTTCGCGCGGATCGATGGGGCGATGATGCCCCGGCTTGCCCTCGAATACTCGCAACGCGCTTGGCTTCGGCTTCGGTCCCCGTTTGCCCATAAACCTGTTCCTTGTGGTGAGCTTCAAAACCCCGGAATTTTTGCGCGCGCTTGAGGTGCGGTCCCCCGCATTGACGTTGTGGAGATTTTACCCCCCCTATCCCTGCGCCATCGACGATCGCCAGCAGCGTGCCAGTTGTCGCCGTGATGATCCTGTTCACTTCACGTTGGCTTCCACGATGGCCAGCATGGCCCGCCTCATCCCCTCCGGCAGCGTAGACCACGCCGCTACGATCTTGCGTAGCTCGGGGTCGAGCACGTCGTCACCGTGATGATTGCCACCGCCAGCGGCTTGCATGGCCCGCTTGCTGAACGCCACGGCTTGCCGAGATTCGCGCTTGTCATGCGCCGGATTTTGCGCCGCCTCGGTCGAGAAACCCACTATTTCCCGCGTTTGGCGCGATGTATCGAATCCCTCCCCATCCGTTTAATTCAGTTCTCTTTGCGCCGTGGATCCAAATGCGCGGCTTCGAGCTTGTCCGTTGGGGCGGAATACTACTGGCGGTGGCGATCCCTTTGGCGCTCGTCACGCCCGAGTTGCCGCAGTTGCGCCCTTGGCAATGGGGCGCCATTGTCTTGGTGGGAATGGGGCTGTGGTGGTCATCCCAAAGGGTATCTCAGCGGCTGCCGAAGGTATCGCTCGCGGCGCTGCTCCTGTTAGTCGGCTTGCTCGCGTCGTTGGTGTCGCTCACTCAAAATGCGCGAGTCTGGCGCGTGGCGCTCAGAGTTCCAGGCAGGTCGGATATTGCTGCGCTGTCGCCGGCAGTGGACCGGATCGCGACCATTGATCATACCGCCGCAGGAGCGAGCGTATGCTTGGCGCTTTGGGACGTCCGCGACATTGCTACTGGGCCGAGTGCGTTGGCGACAGGTCCGCTGGCGCGGCACGCCGGCACAAAAGGAGATGATACAAGTAGCCGACACCTGACGGCGAGCGGTTGCCATTGCTTGAACGGCGCACCGCCTGCCGATCTCGCAAGTTGCCAATCGAGGAGTCTCCAATTACAAAATAATTGGAACAACCACAAATCGATTGGCGTCTTATGAAACGCGTGCTGTTGACTTGGATTGGCTACAACGACCTGCGGTCACTGGCCGCCACGCTCTCGGAAACTCAGCGCAAGGAAATTCTGCGCGAGGTCGGCGGCGGCGTTCCGCAACCGGGCGATGAGGGGCCCATCAAGGCGCTGGTCGGCGAAGTCGCATTCGACGAGATTCGACTGCTCAACAACTACTCCAATCAGCGAGGGCGACAGTTCGCCCGCTGGGTCGGCCCCGCCGCGCAGGCCGTCGATGTGCGTCTGCGCAATCCCAGCGACTACAAGGCGATCTACAAAATTGTCGACGCCGAGTTGGATCGGTTGAGTCGGCGCAAGGATTGGGGAGAAATAGAACTCTGCATCCATCTCAGCCCTGGCACGCCAGCGATGGCGGCGATCTGGGTGCTGCTGGGAAAGAGCAAATACCCGGCCACGTTCTATCAAACGTACCAGGGCCACGCATGGATCACGGAGATTCCGTTCAACCTGACCGTCGATTACTTGCCGGAGTTGTATCGCAGATCAGACGCTCACTTGGAGAAGCAGTCGGCCAGCCCCAGTGAGTTGGCGGGGTTTCAACATATCATTGGCGACAGCCCCATCATGAAGAAGGCGGTCGACTTGGCGCATCGGGCGGCGATGCGCAATCTGTCGACGCTACTACTTGGCGAAAGCGGCTCGGGCAAGGAATTGTTCGCGCGCGCGATTCACGATTCGAGCGCGCGCCGCGACCAGCCATTTGTGGCAATGAACTGCGCGGCGATCTCGCGGGAACTGTTGGAGTCGGAACTCTTTGGCTATGAAAAGGGGGCTTTCACCGGCGCCCATAGCGCTCGGCATGGCGCGTTCGAGTTAGCCAACGGGGGCACTCTGTTCCTGGATGAAGTGGGCGAATGCGACCTGGCACTGCAAACCAAACTGCTGCGCGTGCTGCAGCCGCCACATGATGGCGGCTTGTGCGAACGTGTCTTTCGCCGCGTGGGAGGGACACGCGACCTGGCCAGCAATGTGCGCGTGATCGCCGCCACCAATCGCGATCTGATGGCCGCCATTGGCGAGGGGCGATTTCGCGAGGATCTGTACTACCGATTGGCGGTTGTCACCATCAAAGTGCCGGCCTTGCGCGATCGACGTTCCGATATTCCAGCGCTGGCGGCCGCGCTCTTGGAACGCGCGAACGTTCAATTCCGCGCCGACGAACCAGGCTATCAGGACAAGCCGCTCTCCGACGCCGCCCGCACGTTCATCAAGACGTATCCCTGGCCCGGCAACGTGCGTCAACTCTATAACGCGTTGTTGCAAGCGGCGGGCATGTGCTCCGGAAAGGTGATCTCGCGTGAGGACATCGCCGCCGCGGTGGCCGATGTCGATTTTAGCGCGCGCCGACCCGCGGAAGCGTGGGAGCAGCCGCTTGGCGATGGATTTAGCTTGCAAGATGCCATGGATGAACTGCAGCGACACCTGCTGCGCAGCGCCATGGAGCAGGCGCATGGCGTCAAAGCAGAGGCCGCCCGGCTGCTGGGCATTGACCACTACCAGACCCTCGATGCCAAACTCAAGCGGCTTCGCGTCAGCGGCAATTGGAAGTAACGCGTCGGCGGCGTCAACGACAGGCCCAATGGAATACAACTAGCGCTGTGGCGTCACAACTCCGGCTGTCGTTGGCCGGCGCCTGGCGCCCATTCCATATAGCAAAATTGCCGCATGTCGTGCAAAACTGCGGCTTTGCTGTCGCGGCACGGCGATTGCGTTTAGACCGATCGCATCCATTTGAAGGTGGTCAGCCGCAGCGACGGGTGACCGGACGGGAACCAGAGAGGCTGCCGTGATTAGATATGCGATCGTGATCGTGCGCGCCGACGGCGCGTTGGAGCGAGTGGAGGAAGAAGTCGATTTGTCGTTGAGCGAAGCGGTGGAGTTTGCCACGGCGTTCAATGAGGGAGTTGGTGTTGCCGGTTACTGCGCGGCGCTCGTGCCGCGACTGGCGCGCTGCACGCCGGCCGACATGGTTCGACTCTGCAACGGCGCCAGCGCCGGGCTGCCGCAGCGATCTCAACCATTCGGAGAGGTGTGATCCGATGGCGGTTAGCCGCTATCGCCGGTTGGTGGTAACGGCGGATTGGTCCGCCATTGGTCCAGCACTTGCGACAAGAACGCGGCAGCGGTCGAGTGTTCAATCGGCGCCACCGCGGCAAAATAGCCGCGATCTGCCACGGCGCGATTGAAGGCGGAGGCGAATTCGATCGCCTCAGCTAACGCGAAATCCTGCGAGGCTTCCACGCTATGCACGCATCCGCCAAGGCTCACAATCAACACACTGTAGCGAGCAGAAAAAGACACCGAACTGCCTCCCGGACTATCGCTGTGGCCGCGTTCGAAATCAGCGTCACGGCAAGAGATGTCGCGAGGCTGAGCTTTCGATTGTCTCACAGCAGAATATTGATTTTGTTGAAATTTAACAAAATTTGTAGTATTTTGTAAGGCTGGCGGGAGCAGGAACCTGACGGGCGGCGGCCGCATGGCCGCCGCCGCCAGTCGGCTGACATCGCCTTGGGCAATCTTCGTATGGGCATCCAAACTTCTTTCGCGCTGTTTGCAAGGCAAGCAGTCCGACTATGGCAATGCTTCCGGCCGCAAATGGCGGACACTCGTGCGGCGGACGAAGTGCCCGCTAGGGAATGCGAGATACGGCTTCACATTCAAGAAGCGGCGACCAACGCAGAGCTACGTCGATTAGGGAGCGCCTTGAGAGGATGGCTCCACGAAGCGACGTTGTTGCGTCGCTGGCATGTGGCCTGTGATCTGGAACAGCTCAACGCTCTGGTGGATGGTCAATCGTTGCACTGCCTTGACGCATTGTCGTCGTCGCGCGACGCTAATCGGCAATTGCTCGCGCGGCAAGGCGATCTTCGTTTCCGCGTTCGCTTAGAAGCCACGGCGGTGGCTTCGTTTGCGGGTGAGCTACTTGCCGTGGCGTCGCCTTATGGCAAGGCGGTCGATGTTATTCCGATCGAGGCCGAAGGAGCCATCGAGACCTTCGCGGCGACGAACAGCACCTTGACCATGTCGGGCGTCGGCTCTTAGCGTGAACGTCTCGACCGGCGGCGCTGTGACAGCGGCGTCAGCGTCCGTTCATCCGGCGAACATCCGCATCGTCTCGATTATGCCGTCGTTCTTGCAACGGGACGAACATCATGTCGATGCGTCAATGCGTTGCCTCTTGCGCCGTCGTCTACATGACCTGCGCTGTGCTCCGGCGCGCCGGAGCCGAAGCGAGTGGCGCGGCTCGCGCGTGCATATCAACCTCGGCGCCTGCCTGAGAACTATCGGATGGCGATGTCGACTTTATCGGCGTCGATCGCTTTCATGGAATTGCGGGTGGCAAGCAGCCAGGACACTATTTGCACGGGCGGCGCCCACACAAACCACATCTACCGGATTGAGCATGCGATTGATCGCTCGGAATAACGCGAACATTCCGCAAGCGCCGATCGACTGCCGCAGGCATTTCAACGGAATTTAATCTCAAATCGCCCTGAATCATTGCCAATGGGCCAAAGCGCTCACACAATAGCTACGGGGCGATCGCAGACCGCAAACGGCTGCGGCGCCAGGGCAGTTAATCCACCATCACACTGCCAACCACGCGAGTGCTTTACATGGCCAAGGGAGACTTTTCCGAGCGCGATCTGCGCGATCTGTCGGACCGCTTGAATAGCCTATCCAAGCGCCTCATGGCGCTGGCTACGGCGATGCGGGTGCTCAAGGTCGAGCAACTCGGCATCGACAAGACCGCTTACATGTTCAAAGCGATCACGACCGTGGACGATTTCGTTTCCAACGGGTTTCGTTCGCTACGCAAAGAGAAACCGACGATCAACGTCCACGATTTTGTGCCCCCAGGCGACTAAACGCCGCTTCCAATTCGCGCCGACTACAGCCGCACTTCGATGGTGCTTTTGCGTCGGCTGCCCGGCGCCACGATGGATAAACGCAAGCTTCCTTTGGCTGCGCGCTCAGCATCGATCAAGTCGCTGGGATGCAACACCGGTTTGTCCCCCGCCTGCACGATGATCGTCCCAACCTGCAAACCAGCCCGCTCCGCCGGGCTGCCGCGCTCGACCTCGGTGACTTTCACCGCGGCCTCATTGTCGTAGAACGCCAGTTCGGTCACGACACCGATTTGTCCAGGCGCGGTTTTGTTCGCAGACGGTTGTTCCGTCGGCAATGTGGGCGCCGGTTTGACTGGACTGCCGCCGAGCGGAACTTCCACGGGCACGTCGCGCCCGGTACGCACATCACGCACCGTCAGCGTGATGGCCGACCCGCTCTTGCGCAGCGCTGCCGCAAGTTGTTCTGGCCCGGTCAGCGGCGCGCCATTGGCTTTGACCAGAATATCACCCACTTCAATACCTGCTCGCGCCGCGGCGCCGTTGGGTTCCACCTGGCTGACCTTCAGCGCGGTGCGCTGCCCTAAGGTTACTCGTTCGGCTGCAATGCCGAGCGAAGGGCCGTCATCCTCGTCGCTGGGTTGCTCGCGGGGCGGCGAGTTATCGATGGGATTTTGGGCCTCTGTTTCTCTGGCCGGCGCCGCACGTGTGACGATCGTGATTTTGGCGGTTCGCCCTGTGTTCACATCCACAACCAACAGGTCGAGTTGTGGATTCGCCGCCGTCATGTCGAGTAGCTGCTCGACGCTCTCAAGCGAAACAGAGGCCTCGCCTGCGCCAACCAGCACATCGCCCACCTCCAGGCCCGCCTGTTGAGCCGCGCCGCCACGTTCAATGCTGGTCACGCGCAATCCCGTCTTGTTCGCAAACTGGATTCGCTCGAGCGTCATGCCCAGATGGGTTGCGTCCGTGGCATCGTCAGTCGGTGACCTTTTGGGGGGAGGATCGCCCGTCGTGACGCCGGCCACAGATTCGTTGAGCAATTCGTACCACTTGGGAAAGGTGGCCTGCCAACCACCTTGCTCCCGAGGCGTCAGAAACGCTTTGATTCTGCTGCGCTCCGCGGGGGGTGGCAGTGGATTTTGCACTTGCCCCAACCGGCCGGTCGGTGCATGCCGTTGCCAAACGTAGATCGTCAACAGTTCTCCGGGCGCCGGGTACTGCTGGCGGGCGCCATCCGGCTGGATGTGTCGCGCTTCGGACTTACTTACCGTGATTTCGACCAGATAGTCCGTGCGATTCTCGCGCTCGCTGGTATACAACTCGCGCACCACCCCTTCCACAACGAGCGCCGCCTCTTCAGGTGGAACCAGCTTGGGCTGCTGCGCGACAGCGTATGCCGCAAATCCGCTGAAGTATTCGTGTGCGACAACGAACGCGAGAATTGGCCAGTGGCATCGTTTCATGAGTCGCCTCGATTCGAAAGTGCGCATTCCCCTACGCGCGATGCTTGATTATTGCCACCAGGAGTACTTGGACCACAAGGTTCCAACTTTGCTGGCGAACCATCTGGCGCACAACGTGCTGGTGCAATCGGTCGGAGAAACGAGGCACTGTTCTGGAAAACTTACCAATTTTCCTAGTCGCTAATAGTCACCCATTAGTCCTAGATTGCAGAGGCTGTTTTGGTAATATGAGTCGTCTTTGTGGAATAGGCAGTTCGCGGCAATTGTCCGTTAGCGACGGACACGCTAACGGGGTGCCCGAGAATCCGCAGGCTTTTCGGAAAAGTTGAATTATGGCCACGATTGAGCAGCAAACCCGTACGACAACTGCCGTTACTAACGAGCAAATTTTGGCTCGTGCCCGCCAGGCCATTGCTGGTGGTGACAGCAGTAACATGCGCGTGCTGCCGTACCACATTCCGCTAGTGGCTGATTACGGCGACGGGCCGTACGTCTGGGACGTGGAGGGGCGGCAGTACATCGATTTGAACATGGCCTATGGGCCGCTGATCTTTGGCCATCGGGCTGAGAAGATCATTGACGCCGTCAGCTACCAAATCGGGAAGTTTGGCAGCCAGCTTGGATTTCCCACGGAAATTAGCGTCCGTGTCGCCGAAAAGTTGAAACAACTGTTTCCGGGCATGGAGTTGGTCCGCTTCTCCAGCACCGGGACCGAGGCTTGCGCCTCCGCGACGCGGCTTGCGCGCGCCTTCACAGGGCGTAATAAGTTGATCGCGTTCGAAGGGCAATATCACGGTTGGAGCGATGCGGTTTTTCATCGCTACCACGCCGATCTCGATGATTTGCCTGAGTCCGGCTATGGGTCAGCATTGCCCGGCACCCTGGGGATGAACGGCAATCCGCACAATTTGATCGTGGTGGAATGGAACAACGCCGAACGGCTAGCCGCGGCACTGGCCGAGCACGGCCCAGAGGTGGCCGCCGTCATCATGGAACCGATCGCCGGCAACAGCGGACTGATTCCGCCGGAACCAGGATATTTGGCGCAAGCGCGCGACTTGGCGCATCAGCATGGCGGCTTGCTGATCTTCGACGAAGTGATCAGCGGCTTGCGCGTGGCCGCCGGCGGCGCGCAGCAACTGTACGGCGTGCGGCCCGATATCACGATCGTGTCGAAGGCGCTGGGCGGCGGTTTCCCCGTCGCGGCATTTGGCGCGCGGGCCGAGATCATGAATCTGATCGCCTCGCGGCAAGTGTTTCATGGCGGCGTCTATTCTGGCAACGCGGCGGTGATGGCGGCCAGCGAAGCAGTGCTCGACGAGATCATCTCTCAAGGCGACGTGCTGTATGAACAACTCAACGGCCTGGGTGAAATGCTGGCAGTGGGCATGGGAGACGTCCTTTCGCGCCATGGCATTGCCCATGTGGTTCACCAGGTGGGACCGATTGTTTCGGTGTTTCTCACACACGAGCCTGCCGGACGTTTGACAAACTATCGGGCAGTGCGGCGAGCATGCGACTTCGAGGGATTCATTCGCTTCCAGCACGCCATGCAGAATCGCGGCGTGTATTTTCATCCCAACCAATTCGAATCGATGTTCCTCTCCACGGCTCACACAGAGGAACTGTTGGGCATCGTGCTGGATCGAGTTGAGGACGCCTGCCAATGCGGCTGGCAATCGTAGATCAATCGCTCAGTAGCGCCCCGATCCTGGCGGCGTTCGAGTCGTATCGTGGCTCGATCATCGACCTCGATACCGGCCAAATTTACGGCCCCGCGACGATGGCGCGCCATCATGCTGAACTCGGCCACGCGCTGGTCCGAGCCGGAATGCAGCCAGGCGAGCGCGTGGTGATGGCCATCGGCAACGGCCCACTGTTCGTCTGCCTGCTGACGGCAATCTTGGCCCGCGGCGGCTCACCGCTCTTAGTGCATGTGAAGACTCCGGCCGCCGAGTTGCGGAGATATGCCCTACGCTTCGGCGCAAGCTGGGTCGTATGCGATGGATGGTCGGCCGATGAATTGATGGCAGCGGAACTTGTGGGCGCTCCACTATCGCGTTCGTTAGCAGCCGACTGCCTTTGGAGTCCCGTCGCCTCAGCCGATCCGTCGTTTGAATCTCGCTACCCCAGCTTGCCCGGCGTGCCGCTGCATCCCACGTCAGGCACTACCGGAGTTCCGAAGATCGCCGTGCGACCAGGTCCGGCGGCGATTGCGGAAGCGGATCACTACATCGCCACCATTGGCATCGACGCGCGCGACACGATTCTCGTCGCCAGCCCCATGAGTCACGCCTACGCCTACGGAATGGGGGTCATGGTCCCGCTTGTGAGCGGCGCGAATATCGTCAGCACGCGCAACTTTGAGGCCGCCACGGTGCGCAAAGCGCTGGTCGAACTGGGGGTGACCGTCTTGCCCGCCGTGCCGGCCATGCTTGATCTTTTGATGTTTGGCGCCGGTGATCGCCTGCGCGGCGCGGCGCGCTGCGTGCTGACCGCCGGGGCGCCGCTGCCAGAGCGGACCGCGCGCCGGTTTTTTGAATGCGCCGGACAGCATGTACGGCCCTTGTATGGCACGACTGAAACGGGGGGCATCAGCGTGGGGCCGGCGGACCATGAGCTTGCGTTGGGCGGCTACGTAGGCCCTCCCATGGCCGGGGTCGAGGCCGAGGCGCGCCGATCGAGCGCCGATTTGCCGGCCGATACCGGCGTCGCCAAGCTGTACATTCGTAGTTCCTCGATGATGGCGGGCTACCTGGGCCTGGGTGAAATCGACACTGCGCCATTAGACGACGGTTGGTTCTTGACCGGTGATCTGGCGACCCGCGACGCCGAGGGGGGCATCTACCTCAAAGGTCGCCACAACGAAGTCATTAACGTCGGCGGCCTAAAAGTCATTCCTTGCGAAGTGGAAGACGTGATTGCCGCGGCGCCCGGCGTGCAGGAGGTGAAAGTGTACGCGGGGGAGGACCGCAACGGTCGGCAGTTCGTGAAAGCGGCTGTGGTGGTGGCCGACAGCGCGGGCGCGCAGCATGTGCAGGAACATTGCGAGCGCGAGCTGGTGTACTATAAGCGCCCCCGCAATGTGATTGTGCTCGATCGACTGCCGCGCACCCCCAGCGGCAAGATCGTGGTCGGCCAATTGCCCTAGGCCCAAGGGGGGCCACTCAGTGAGCGTTTCGTTGCAGTCAACACCGCAAATCAGTCCGCCGGTCACCCTGCGTGTGGGCAAGTGGCGCGTCGATGTGCTCGACGGCGGTCGCTTTCAAATGGATGGCGGAGTGCTGTTTGGCGTGGTGCCGCGGCGGTTGTGGCAAATGGCGCGCACGCCGGACGCATTGAACCGCCTGCCGTGCGCCTGCAATTGTCTGCTGCTGCGCGACGGTCATCGAACCGTGCTCATCGACACCGGCTACGGCGGCAAGGCTTCGCCGCTGGACCGCAAGTTCTACGCGATGACTGCCGGCAATCCGCTGATGGCGAGCCTACAGGCAGTCGACGTCGATCCCGCCGATATCGACACCGTGCTGCTAACCCATCTGCACTGGGATCACGCTGGCGGCGCCAGTCATCGTGACGAAAGCGGGCGCGTGGCTCCGAGCTTTCCGCAAGCCCGCCATGTCATTGGACGGCTGGAATGGGAAGACGCCAACAGCGCCGCCGATGAACTGGGCGGCGCCTATAGCCAAGAAAACCTGGCGCCGCTCCGCGATCAGGTCGAGCTGGCGCTCATCGAAGATCAAGACGAAATCGTCGCCGGCCTGACGGCGCACGTTACCGGGGGACACACACGCGGACACTTGGCGCTGGTGCTAGAATCGCAGGGCGAAACTGGCCTGTGCCTGACGGACCTTTGTCCAAGCACCTATCACCTGCGTCGGCTTTGGAGCCTGGCATACGACCTCTATCCGCTCGATACGCGGCGCGAAAAGCCGCGTTGGCTGGGGCGCGCGGCGGATGGCAATTGGGTCGTCTTTTGGAGCCACGATCCGCGCTACGCTGCCACCCGATTGACGCGCGACGCCAAACGAGAGTTCGCCATCGGCGAAGCATGGACGACAGGCTGACCAGCGGCCCAGGGTGTTGGCGTCCGGGAGCAGTAATCGCCGGGCGCGCGACAGATTTACTCGCCGGCCCTTTATGCTTCACTGGGCGCCAGCGCCAACTGTCGCAGTGCGGCCAGCGAGTCCAGCACGGCCTCTTGCGACACTTCACTCCATCCAGCCAGCTTGTGGCGTAAGATCGCTAGTTTGAAAGATTCCAGCGCCTCGGCCAGGTCGATTGGCAACTCGGGCAGCGCGGCGAATGGCCGAGTCGGCACCGAGGCCTCCGCCGCGTCGCTGCCGCCGGCGCTCATCTCGGACCAGCCTGAGTCGGCCTCGCCTGCCCCGTCATCGTGGTCGCTTTCGTCGTCCACATCGCGCTCGGCAATGACCTCTTCGCTGGCCGCAATCGTGCGTGGAATCTCCTCGACCGCGGCGCGTCCATCAGTCGGCGCGTCGTCATCGAATGGCGTTTCATCAACGATCGTTTCGGCGTCAGCGCTCGCTTCGCCAAGCGCCTCGCTCCGCGCGCCGCGCATTTGCGAGATCGACCAGCCACTTTGGACCGCGCCCTCCAACCACATTTCGGCATCATCCCATTCCAGCGCCGCTTGAAAGTGGCTCCAGAACAGTCCCGCGTAGTCGCTTGCCGATTCGCCAAAACGGGCAAACGTTCGCCGCAGTCGTCCGACGTGTTGACTGCTGACGCCGCCAATCCGCTGTGCCCAGGCCTCGTCGGAGTACTCGGTCGCCGGCGCGCCGGCGGCAACCAGCGCCGACCGCCACTCGCAAAGGATTCGTCCCTTTTCCCAGTTGGTGGTGCTGACCAGCCGCCGCCATTGGCCAATGAACTGCTGCGAGGCTTCCTCGGTCGCGGGGGAAAGATCTGCGTAGGTGGCTTCCATCCAGTGAAAATCCTTGCTTCGTGCCGGAGGTGCGCAAGGCCCTTGGTGGCCTCACCGATCTTCAGATCGTAATGAAGTCGGCGCCGAAGCAGAATCGTCGCGGCCGCACAGACCGACAGCCAATCGACAAGTTTTCCACAATCTGGTCGCACAACCACTGCGAAGCGCAGAGTTGTGGCGGCGCTACAATGCGAAGGCGCCCGCGAATCTTGCCGAGACGCTACGGGCGGCCGTCGATCACGATCCGACCGACTGCTCCGACTCGACAAAATGCTCCACGCCGTCGGCCTTGGCGATTACCGTTACCCCGTTGTCACTGACCACAAAGCCACGGGCGCGATCGAGCTCGGCGTCGTAGCCGATTTCCACGCCGGGGGGAATATGCACTCCCTTATCGATGATCGCGCGACGAATCTTGGCGTGCCGGCCGATATCGACATGATCAAAGACAATCGAGTCTTCCACTTGCGCGTAACTGTTGACGCGCACATTCGAGCCGATAATCGAGCGATAAACGCCACCACCCGACAAGATTGAACCCAGGCACACGATGCTGTCTAGCGCCTGTCCCCGACGTCCCTTCGGCGAATCCTCGGCAAACACCGTCTTGGGCGGCGGCAGATTGGGCATGTAGGTGCGAATTGGCCAGCGCTGGTCGTACAAGTTCAGTTGCGGATCGACGGAGATCAAATCGAGATTCGCTTCGTAGTAAGCGTCGAGCGTGCCCACGTCACGCCAATAGGCGTCCCCCTTGCGGTTTTCGTCGAGGAAGGGAAACGCGAATACGCGATGCGTGTCGATTGTGGAGGGCACGATGTTGCGGCCGAAATCGTGCGCGCTACCTTGGCGTGTGGCGTCGATGCACAACTGCTCGAACAAGAACCGAGCCCCAAAGACATAAATCCCCATCGACGCCAGCGCGAATTGCGAGTCGCCGGGGATCGACTTGGGTTGGTGAGGTTTCTCTTCAAAGCCGACGATGCGATAGTTTCGGTCGACCTCCATCACGCCAAACTGGCCCGCCGCCTCTTCGGTTCGGACGCGTAAGGCGCCCACCGTCATGTCGGCGCCTTGTTCCTGGTGAAACTCGACCAGGCGGTGATAATCCATCTTGTAGATATGGTCGCCGGCAAGCACCACGACGTACTCGGGCCGCTCTTTCTCGATCGAGTAGATGTTCTGATAGACCGCGTCGGCCGTTCCTTGATACCAGTTTTCGTCGATCCGCTGTTGTGGCGGCACCACGTCGATAAATTCGCCAAGCTCCCGGCAAAGGAACTTGCGCCAGCCGATGTTGATGTGCCGGTCGAGGCTCATCGCCTTGTACTGCGTGAGCAGCAACATCTTGCGCAGGCCGCTGTTCAGACAGTTCGACAGCGTGAAGTCGATGATCCGATAGGCGCCGCCAAACGGCACCGCGGGTTTGGCGCGATCACGCGTCAACGGCTCCAGTCGAGATCCCTTACCGCCGGCTAAGACCACGGCCAGCACATCCTGCATCGCGCTTCTCCCGCTGGAATGGACGAGTTTGCAGACGACGGTTCATTGTAGCGAAGGTTTGCGGATCGCAGAACGTGGGCAAAATACGTTCACCGTACGTGCGCAGTCACTGAGTTCGAACTCGCGATCCAAAATCGAGCCCGCCGCATTTCTCATCGACCTTTGTCACGGCGCGATCCGACTCAATTCACGCTTCTAGGGGTTCTGCCGCTTGCGGCGCGATCCATCGCCCCAATGGCGGGGTCCGTCAGATGGAATCTCGGAGCGGGCAGTGTCGGTTCAAGCGCGCTGGGCGAGCGTGCTTGCGAATACCGGCGCGCTGCTGGCGACCGGGGCATCGAGCCAAGTGCGATGCCACATTTCAAAAAACAAAAGCGCCCACAACCGCGCGCTGTGGTCGGCCACGCCCGACTGATGGCTGTCGAGCATCTGCCGCACCGCCTCGGACCGAAAGTAGTCACGGCTCTGCGCTGTGGGGCCTAACAGAATCTCGCGGGCATAGTCGCGTAGTTCATGGCGAAACCAATGATCGAGTGGCACGCCAAAGCCCATCTTGCCCCGCCGCTGCACCGATTGCGGCAACAGATCGCCAAACGTCTCGATCAAGATTCTCTTGCCGCGCAGCCGCCGATATTTCAAATGCGCCGGCATCGCCGCCGCCAACTCGACCACGCGGTGGTCCAAGAAAGGCGCCCGACATTCCAGGCGGTTCGCCATCGAGGCAATGTCGACCTTGACCATCAAATCGCATGGCAGATAGGTGACCAGATCGGCCAAGCTAGCCGCGGTCACCGGATCGCGCCGGCTGGAACGGCCCAAGGCCTCAGCCAAAAACTCCACAGGATCGCGGCTGGGGAGCGTCGTCAGAAAATCCTCTGTGTACAGTTCGCCCCGGGCCGACTCGTTGAACACCCCCACCCAATCCAAGTTGCGGCGCGCAGACGAGTTGGCTAGCGCCCTTCGCCAACGATGAAATCGCCGTAAATTGGAACGTTGGCGTCCCGCGTCCGGCAGTCGCTCCCAAAGCCGGTTCGTCAGCAGCCAGCGTACGCTGGCCGGCAGTCGGTCGAACCACTCGGCCACCTTCACCGCGCGGTA
Organism: Pirellulales bacterium; assembly: GCA_019694455.1. NCBI lineage: Bacteria > Pseudomonadati > Planctomycetota > Planctomycetia > Pirellulales > Pirellulales bacterium. The sequence goes on along the minus strand of JAIBBY010000003.1, from coordinate 2,578 downwards.
GCGGAGGTAGCCGGCGAACAGTTCATCTCCCGCGTCACCGGTCAACGCGACCGTGACATGCTCGCGGGTGAGCTTCGACACGTAATAGGTGGGTATCGCCGAGCTGTCGGCAAACGGCTCGTCGTAATACCAAGCAAGCGTTTCGAGCACGCCCACACTATCGGGCTCGACCTTGAACTCGTGATGTTCGGTCCCCAGCCGCTCGGCCACCTCACGCGCGTAGGAAGTCTCGTCGTACTCGGGAACCGGAAATCCAATTGAGAAGGTTTTTACCGGCTGCCCGGTCAGTTCCTTCATAAGGCCGACGATGATCGACGAGTCAATGCCCCCCGAGAGAAACGCCCCCAGCGGCACATCGGCTTGCAAGCGCAACTCAACCGCGGAGGTCAACAGGCGGCGCAACTCGCGGCGATACTCTTCGGCGGGCAATACATGCTCGATATTGAAATCGGGGTTCCAATACCGCTCGACGCGCAGGTCGCCATCGCGCCACACGGCGCAGTGCGCCGGCGGCAGCTTGTGAAAACCCTTGAGAATCATCTCCGGGTGCGGCACGTATTGGTACGTGAGATAGGCGTCGAGCGCCGTGGGATTGATCTCACGCGGAACGCCGGGGATTTGCAGCAGGCTTTTCAGCTCGCTGGCGAACAAAAGTCGCTCGGGCTCGTGCCGGTAGATGAGCGGCTTTTTGCCCATCCGATCGCGGGCGATCACAAGCTGTCGCCGATTGGCATCCCAAATCGCCAGGGCGAACATGCCGTTCAAATGCCGCAGAAAGTCGATTCCCTCGTCCTCGTATAAGTGAACCAACACTTCGGTGTCGGAGGCCGTGGCCAGCACGTGCCCAGACCCCTCCAAACGCTGACGCAAAATGCGGTAGTTGTAGATCTCGCCATTGAAGGTGATCCACACCGTGCCGTCTTCGTTCGACATCGGCTGTCGCCCACCCGCGCGGTCGATGATCGAAAGTCGGCGATGCCCCAGCGCCGCCTGCGCGCCCCCGGTGACGCCAGGCAGCATTTGAGCGCTATTTTCGTAGAAGCCGCGGCCATCAGGACCGCGATGCGCCAGCACGTCGGTCATCCGCTCGAGCACATCGCGCTCGATCGGTGTTCCACGGCTTGTCCAAACGGCTCCGGCAATTCCGCACATCGTTTAGCCCAACAACTCTCGATACAGGCTCGTGTATTGATCCACCATCGCCTCCAGGCCGAACTGGCTCAAGACTCGGGCCTTGCCGGCCGCGCCCAGCCGCCGCGCCAGGTCAACATCGTCGAGCAATCGTTGCGTCTTGCGAGCAATTTCGGCGCGATCTCCCATCGGGACGAGGAAGCCCGTCTCGCCATGAATCACCAGATCGCGATTGCCAGGAATATCTGTAGCGACCACTGGCACGGCGGCCGCCATCGCCTCCATGATCACATTGGGCAGACCTTCGTAGCCGCTGGCAAGCCACAAGGCGTCAAAGTGAGGCATCAGGCGCGGCACGTCGTCGCGATGACCGAGAAAATGAACTTTGTCCTCGATGCGCACATGGCGTCGGTAGCGAGTCAAGCGCTGGCGGTCGGGCCCGTCGCCAATAATCAGCAAGTGAACGTCGTCGCGCACCACCTTCAATAGGTCTGCGGCCCAGATCAAGTCCTTCACGCGCTTTTGCGGCCACAGCCGCCCCACAGCGCCAATCAATCGCGCATCGGGAGGCAACCGCAACTCGGCCAGCAATTGGTCGCGGCTGACACCGGGCGCCGGCGAGGGTTGAATCGCGTTTGGTATGACCACGAACTTCTCCGCGGGCAAGCCATGCTCAAGATAAAACTCGCGCACGCCCGACGAGTTGACCACAATGCGATCGGTGCGGCGCGCCAGACGGCGATCAATCGCCAACTCGTGCCACGCCTTCCACGGATCGGCGCAGCGCTCGCTGGCGACGATTCGCGGCACGCCGCCCGCCAAGGCCGCCATCCGGCCATAGGAGTTAGCGGCAAAGAGCCAAGTCTGCGCCAGATCGGGGCGGAGGGAAGCGATGTGGCGTTTCAAACGAAAATACGCCGCTGGGTCGATCTTCCAGTTCTTGCCGATCACTGTCACCGGCACGCCGGCGGCGCGCAGGTCGTCTTCCAAGGGTCCGCCGCGCGTCAGCGCGCAGACGTGCGTCTCGAACTCGTCGCGCGGCAGATGTGTCGCCAGCAGCGCCAATTGCTTCTCGGCGCCAGAGCGGTCGAGCGACGGAATGATATGCAATATGCGCTTCAATGTCGCCTCAAGAGTCTCGTGCCGCGCGATGGGAAGTCACCAGTTGGGCGAACAAATCCAAGTGGGCCGCCGCGCAGGCAGTGAGTGAGAACTGCCGCTCCACGCGCGACCGCGCCGCGGCCGTCAGACGCTGCGCCAGTTCGTGATCGCCAAAGAGCCGCATGATCGCTTCCGCCAGGGCTTTTTCGTCGCGTGGCGGAACCAAGAGCCCCTCTTGCTCGTGTTCGACCAGCGGTTGATTGGCCGGAATGTCGGTGGCGATGACGGGCAAGCCTGCGGCAATAGATTCCAGTAGCGAGAGCGACATCCCTTCTTAGAGCGAGGG